>DTSF01000156.1 GCA_012965485.1 Dehalococcoidia bacterium | reverse complement strand
AAGTAGGAGTCCCTGCAGCCCTCCAGGCATGGTCCCATATCGAAGAGAAATACGGATTTCTGGGTATTGAAAAAGTTATAAGACCCGCAATTAGATTCTCGAAGGAAGGATTTAAAGTAAGTGATTACCTTTCTGGGATAGTAGAAAACAACAAGGAAATATTATCTTCGTACCCTAGCAGTAAATCCACTTTTTTAGAAAAGGGCGTCGCTCTAAAATCAGGAGACATCCTTGCTAATCCTGACTATGCTAAAACACTAGCAGACATTGCCAAAAATGGTGTTTCTACTCTGACAGAAGGCAAATTAGGTAATTCAATTGACCTAGATATGAAGTCCAACAAAGGAATCGTATCTTTGGATGACCTAGATCAATACCAAATCAAATACAGAGAACCCGTTCGAGGCACTTACCGCGGATATGAAATTATCGGGGTAGGCCCGGTAAGTTCTGGAGCCACCCATATAATTCAAGCCCTGAACATAATAGAGGGTTTCAATGTAAGAGAAATGCAATTCGGTAGTGTGGAGTACATACACCTAATAGCGGAAACCCTCAAATTGGTTTTCGCTGACAGGTTTAAGTACATGGGAGATCCTGACTTTGTCAAAGTACCTGTAGAAGGCCTTATATCAAAAGAATATGGGCAGCACTGTAGGCAAAAAATAGATTTGTCTAAATCATCTAAATTTGAACACGATGACCCAGCGGCTTTCGCTACAGAATCAAAAAATACTACCCACATTACAGTAGCAGATGAAACCGGAAGTGTGGTATCCATGACCCAAACTCTTAATGACGCCTTTGGGTCACGTGTTACAGTGCCGGGCACAGGGGTTTTGTTAAACAACACTATGTACAACTTCGATCCTCACCCCGGAACAGCTAATTCTATAGCACCTGGGAAAAGGGTCCTGAGCAGCATGGCACCAATCATTGTATTTAAGTCGGGCAAACCTTTCATGTCTCTAGGAACGCCGGGGGCAAGACGCATATTCCCGTCGGTGCTACAGGGGATAATAAACGTTATTGACCATGGTATGTCGCTACAGGAAGCCGTAGAAGCCCCAAGAGTTTGGACACAGGGTCAAAATCTTGAACTGGAGCCAGACATTTCCCCAGATGTTATTGAGCCATTAACCAAAAAAGGGCATGTTATTGAGGCTGTGGAAAGGGTTGCAGGTGGTATGAATGGAGTTTTGTTCGACGACACCGGATCTATACACGGTGCCGCTTGTTGGAGAGCAGATGGGTCACCGATAGCAGTTGGAGGAGGCCCAGCGACTATAAGGGGAAGTAACCCGATGTTTAGAGTTTAATTGCATTGGGATTTATCTTGATTTGGACTCTAAAAACTTGACCATTGGCGCGTATTTGGATATATTTGAAAAATCTTCGGAAGGATCATCCACAAACCCGGAGTAGGGAGATAACTTCAAACAACCGCATATTTGTGAGGCCTACACCTCGCTACTAAGCTTTCAAGGTTAGCCCTTGTATCGCCTAGGTTCCTAACACCGCAATGGTGCAGCACCAAGTTCATAGGTCATGAACTAAACAATCAACAATCCGGTGCCTTAACCTAATCATTTGTGGTCCAAGACATTCCCTTTTGGGTCTCGATATATGGTGTGAATATCTTTACAGATAAAAGAAATCCAAAATTTTCCAACAAACGAAGGAGAAATATATGTTGAAAAGTGTTTCAAAAAATAAATTCATGAGCTCGTTCATAATTCTATCAATCGCAGCTTTTTCCATATTTATGACCGCCTGCGCAGCTGAGACTATTATCAAAGAGGTGGAAGTCATAAAAGAGGTAGAGGTAAAGGTAGAAGTACCAGTAGAAGTCATAAAAGAGGTCATCAAAGAAGTTAATGTTGAAGTTGAGAAACAAGTAGTAGTGGTGGCTACTCCAATGCCCGTTATAACAGGGGCAGGCGGCCAGAAATATGGTGGTACCTTAAAGTTCGGAACTGTTGACTTTGGTGCTATGGACCCAGCTATTATGGGACTGTCAACTGGTAGTGGCATGTACAGTAACCATGCATATGATAGCCTCACAGAGCCTTGGTACGACGGTGCCATAGTAAACAGACTAGCCGAAACATGGTCAGCTAACGACGACCTATCTGTTTACACTTTCAATCTTAGACAAGGAGTCACCTTCCACGACGGGTCTGATTTAACATCATCAGCAATATAACAGCTCCTGATGCTTCTACAGTGGTATTCACGCTTAAAGGCTCCAACGTTAATCTACCTAGAGATGTAGCTGACTATCATGCACGTATCGTTCCTAATGGTATAACCCAGAAGACACTCCAGGAGGCGAGCACTGACTTTGGATCAGGTCCCTATACACTTGGTGATCACAACCCAGCAGAAAGAACCGTGATGAATAAGTACGATAGTTATTGGGTTGAAGGGAAACCTTTCTATGACCGGATTATCATGTACTACATGCCTGAAGAAGCAACGAGATTAGAGGCTATAAAATCTGGCGCCATCGATGTAATCAACACTTTCTCTTTGGCGCAAGTAGAAGGTCTCGATGAGCGAGATTCAATCACAGTCACCGGAACCGAGTCTTCCACTATTAGAAACTTGGTAATGGATACTCGAGGTGAAAGGGAGGTTGAAGATGAAGATGGTAACATCACAGTAATTCCCGCTAGTATATTCGCGGATAAAAACGCAAGAAAAGGTCTCCAGTACGCTATTGATCGAGACTTTGTAAGGAAAGCAGTAACGTATGGATTCGGTGCCAATGCTAACGACCATCCAATCGGTATCGCAGATCCAATGTACTGGGCTGGACAACCTATCATCAATCAAGACATCGAACTCTCCCGCAGCTATCTTGAAGCTGCTGGATACAACGACTCCAACCCATTAAGCTTTGAGCTTGATGCATCAGACTTTAGCCAAATGTTAGAGATGGCCCTCGCAGTGGAACAGTCTGTCGAAGCCACCGATCTACCAATTGAGATAGAAGTTACAAAGCATGAAGAATCCACGTTCTGGGAAGCAATCTGGATGATGCCAGGAGGAACACCCGCTGTTACTTCCGCATGGAACGGGCGTCCAGCAGCCCAGGCGGTTAGCGTAGCCCTAAAGAGCGGTGGAAGTTGGAACGAGTCGTATTTCAGTAGTCCGCGGATGGATGAGCTAATGGAACTATCCTCGACTGA
>DTSF01000155.1 GCA_012965485.1 Dehalococcoidia bacterium | reverse complement strand
TTGATGAAAAATCTCTCGTATCGTGTGCGGGAACACCCATTACAATTCCGGTTCCATATGTGTTTAGGACATAGTCGCCGATCAGTATGGGTATTCGATCCTGGGTAAGAGGATTGACACAGTAAGTTCCTAAAAACACCCCTGTTTTTTCCCTATCAATTGCTAATCGTTCCACTTCAGTGACTTTCCTAGCACTATTTACATAGATTTTTACAGCATCTTCTTGCTCAGGGGCCGTTAAAGCCTCTACTAATGGATGTTCTGGTGCCAATACCACAAAGGTAACTCCGTAAACAGTATCAATTCGGGTAGTGAAAGTGACTAATGTTTCCGAGTCAAGGTCGTATTCCGAGATATCAAAACCGAATTCCACACCTTCACTTTTCCCAATCCAATTTGTTTGCATCGTATTTATGCGGTCTGGCCAGTCCATTTTCGATTGATCCAATAATTCCTCAGCGTATGCCGTTATACGGAAGAACCACTGGTTCATATCTCTATGAGTCACGGTAGTGTCACACCTCTCACATGCCCCGTCTATTACCTGCTCATTTGCTAAAACGGTTACACATGAGGGACACCAGTTGACAGGAGCAAAATCACGATAAGCTAACCCGTTTTGGTAGAACTGCAGGAAAAACCATTGGTTCCACTTGTAATATTCTGGTATGCATGTAACTATCTCCCTCTCCCAGTCATACATTGGGCCCATCGAAGCCAGTTGCTGGCGCATTCTTTTAATGTTGTCCATTGTCCAAGAATGCGGATGGATACCTCGTTGTATGGCTGCGTTTTCTGCATTCAGGCCAAATGCGTCGAACCCCATTGGATGGAGAACGTTGTATCCTTGCATATTTCTAAATCTTGCGTGTATGTCTGCCCCAGTCATCGCATACCAATGCCCGACATGTAGGTCGCCCGAGGGGTAGGGGTACATTGTTAATTCATACCACTTAGGTCTAGGGTCAGTGTCGTCAACTTTATATATTTGGGAATCGCGCCATCGATTTTGCCACTTAGTCTCTATATTTTCGTGAGGGAAATGGGTATCTATTATTTTGATTGGCATCTAATTATCTCTTCTCAATTTTTCAGTTATTTGCCTAGGGCAGATACTATGGCATCTCCAACAGAAGACGTTGTTGAAGAACCATACAAATCTGGGGTTAAGATTTCCCCCTCGGAAAGGACTGATAATACCGCCGCCTCTACATCGGTTGCGGCATCTACATGACCTAGGTGCCTGAGAAGCATAGCCCCAGTAAGAATTTGGGCCATCGGGTTAGCAATACCTTTGCCCATGATATCTGGAGCACTGCCATGCACCGGCTCGAACATTGAGGGATATCTTCGTTCTGGATCTAAATTAGCACTCGATGCTAACCCCATACTTCCAGTGATTATTGCGGCAATATCGGTCAAAATATCTCCGAAAAGATTACTGGCAACAACCACATCAAAATATTCCGGTTTTCTAATGAAATCCATTGCCGCAGCATCCACTAATAAGGAATCTGTAGATATATCCGGATATTCTGCAGATACCCTTTCAAAGGCTCTATCCCATACTAACATTCCGTACCCTTGCGCATTGGATTTGGTGATAGAGGTTAGGTGTTTTTTTTTATTTCTTCTGCGGGCCAATTCAAAGGAATAGCGGATTACCCTCTCACAACCTTTTCTTGTAAAAACCCCAGTTTGGATACCTACTTCTTCGGGAAAATCCAAGTATTGGAATCCTCCGACGTTTGCATATTCCCCTTCTGTATTTTCCCGGATCACTACCATATCAATGTCGAATGGTTTTTTCCCCGACAGTGGCGATTCAATACCTTCAAATAGAACACTAGGTCGTTCACATACGTATTGGTCAAATTTTCTTCGAATAGGAAGTAACAGCCCATTAAGGGTTATATGGTCTTGAATTTCAGGGTGACCTACAGCCCCTAGGAAGATTGCATCGTAATTAGACAAAGTATCGAGGCCGTCGGAAGGCATCATGGACCCAGTGTCAATATAAAATTTAGAACTCCAAGGGTATTCATTGAAAGAAAGTTCAAAATCATAGTTTTCTGAGACTGCGTCTAAGACCTTTATTCCTTCCTCTACTACTTCGATGCCTATTCCATCTCCTCGGATTACAGCGATATTATTCTGAACCATTTTATTTAGTTACACCTCACCACTAATGATTTTTGGAGTTGTAAAATAATACCTGAAATGATCAGTTTTTTTATACCCAAAAGGTATTCACATAGTTGTGTCAATAGCATCTACCCCTAATGTTAATACATCTAGTGGAGGGTATATTGAGGGGTCCAGGTGTTTTTTTCTAAGTTGGTGAACTTTGAGCGCATTTCTGAGTACTTCATATGAAAAGAGAGACCAACCAGGGAATAAGTCCATTATCCCATCTACGGGGTAGCAATAATAAATCATATCAATGTGTTGATGATGCCCATCCTTCGGATCATCAATATCCTCGACTAATATATGCCTTGGAGGTTCAATAATTTCGGGGTAATCGAAATTCAAAGTCGGTGGATTGGGATTTTTAGATATTTTTGAAACCAATCCTGTTTCTTCAAAAATTTCTCGCAATACCGCTTCAACCGGATCCTCATTCGGCTCCACATGGCCTCCCGGTGGTAGCCATAAATTTATCTTTTTATGCCAATGCAGTAGGACACTCTGGTCCCATACGACATATCCAGTAGCAGTATAATGACGCATTAAAATCGATGAATTAGCTCTTTAAGGTCAATCTCTTTGTTTTTGAAGCTAAAATTGGTTGTGATTAAGTGCATGTAGCCTCCAACATTGACTTTAACACGTATCTTGCATATATTCTTGCCGAGCGAAATACGCGTAAATAGGGGAGCCTCAAATGGCTGAGAGGGTATTTAAATGCCGACCCAAGACCTGAACTGGGTAATGCCAGCGGAGGGAGTTATGGATCAAATCTCCGATCATCCTCTAGGGGTGATTTTTTTTGTCTGGATAATTTAGATGGCCAGCAATTTGGATGGCCAAGGAGATATTAAATGGAAGATCCTTTAGTTATAGCAGGTAAGGAATTTAGCTCTAGGCTGATGGTCGGGACCGGGCGTCACCGAACTATGCAGGAAATGATAGATTCAATAATAGCCTCTGGTGCACAGATAATAACCGTGGCCATAGGTAGGCTAAATTTACA
>DTSF01000154.1 GCA_012965485.1 Dehalococcoidia bacterium | reverse complement strand
ACCCCTCCATATTATAGGGTTTTGGGACAACCCCCCAACCCCCCGGGGGGGTCAGGGTTTGCTTCATGGGGGCCCAAAACCCCAAAATTTTCGCGCCTGCGGCGGGCTAATAGGCCAAAAAACGTCATTTTCGAGCGTTTGGGACACGTCGGACTAAGTTTGGACACAATACAGTTTGAAGCCCAACACAAAAGGGGTAAATTAACAGCTAGAGAACGCATTTCCTTGCTGGTAGACGATGGTTCCTTTGAAGAGTTGGACCCGCTGGTATTGCATAGGTCCACGAATTTTGGCTTGGATGGCCAGCATTTTCTAGGCGACGCTGTGGTCACGGGATACGGCGAAGTCAACGGCAGACTTACTTTTGTCTACGCACAAGATTTTACCGTGCTAGGTGGTTCATTATCAGAAGCTGTAGCCAACAAAATCTGCAAAGTAATGGACAAAGCCATTGAAAGCGGTGCCCCAATTGTCGGGCTAATAGATTCAGGGGGTGCAAGAATCCAAGAAGGAGTTGACAGCCTTTCGGGCTATGGCTCCATTTTCCACAGAAACGTGATGTCTTCAGGTGTAATACCGCAGATATCGGTCATGATGGGGCCGGCTGCCGGCGGTGCTACTTACTCTCCAGCCTTGACTGATTTCATTTTCATGGTGAAAGGATTGAGCCAGATGTACATCACTGGACCTGACGTTATACGGGCAGTAACTTCAGAAGATATATCTCACGAAGATTTAGGAGGAACTGAAGCGCACACGGTTAAGAGCGGCGTTGCCCATTTCGCAGAAGAAACGGAAGAATCATGCATTGCCAGAGTTAAGGAATTACTAAATTATCTCCCCCAAAACAATATGGAGGACTCTCCCTTAATTGGTAGTGGTGATGCGCCCGATAGATATTCTGATAATTTGAACAGCTTGATACCAGATAACCCGAACCAACCTTATAATATGCTTGACCTCATTCACACCGTCGTGGATGAAGCCAGATTTTTGCAAGTCCACAAGAATTTTGCACCTAACATACTGGTTGGATTCGCAAGGTTTGATGGAAAATCCGTAGGGATCGTCGCACAACAGCCTGACCATTTCGCAGGTGTCCTCGATATAGATGCATCTATCAAAGCCGCAAGGTTCGTAAGATTCTGCGATGCCTTCAACATACCTTTGGTCACTTTTATAGATGTTCCCGGATTCATGCCTGGCAGTTCTCAAGAGTACGGAGGAATTATCCGACATGGTGCAAAGTTAATATTCGCCTACGCGGAAGCTACTGTTCCCAAAATAAGCGTTCTGACTAGAAAGGCCTATGGGGGTGCTTATATCGTGATGAGCAGTAAAAACCTTAAAGGGGATATAAATTACTCGTGGCCAACAGGTCAAGTCGCAGTAATGGGTGCAGAAGGTGCCGTTAATATAATTCATAGATCACAAATCAGAGAGTCCGATGACCCGCAAAAATTAACTAATCAGTTAGTATCGGAATACGAAGAAAACCTGATGAATCCCTACATCGCTGCGAGCAGGGGCATGATAGACGACGTGATAGAACCTGGCCAGACACGGCTAAAAGTCATAAGAGCCTTGAAAATGTTGGCTAACAAAAGAGAAAATCTACCTCCCAAGAAACATGGGAGCATTCCTTTATAATCGGTATGAAATCAACCCAAAAACATATAGCTGCCATATCAACTGCCATTCAAATGTATTTGAATGACAGCAAACCTTCAGACCCAAGAAAGGATAATTTAATATCTTCCTGGAAACATGCAATTCTTTATCCTCTTCCATATTCGCATAATCGTGTAATCGGAGGATGGGGTAGCAGGCCTACTACTTATAAATAACCGGAGGATTCACCCGATTATATGAACACATTTAACTCTTTTGGCATCACTGATACTACCTTCCGGGACGCTCACCAAAGCCTTCTTGCCACAAGACTGGAAATGAAGGATATGGAACCCATCGCGGCCCAAATGGATCAGGTCGGTTTCGCGTCAATGGAAGTATGGGGTGGAGCTACTTTCGACGCCACTACCAGATATTTAGCTGAAGACCCCTGGGAAAGGTTACGCCAGTTCAAAAAATTAATAACGAAGACTCCCTTGTCAATGCTGCTAAGAGGGCAATCCCTGGTTGGATACAGAGCGTATGCTGATGACGTAGTAGATGCGTTTGTTGAACGCTCTGCGACAAACGGAATCGACATTTTTAGGGTGTTTGACGCATTGAACGACGAATGGAATCTAGCCCGAGCTGCTAAAGCTGTGAAAAATAACGATAAGCATTTACAAATTGCCATTTGTTATTCAGTTACCGAAAATGGGAAGATGGGTGGGCCAATATATAGTTTGGACTACTATCTGAATAGAGCGAAAATTTTTCAAGACATGGGGGCGGATAGTCTTTGCATTAAAGATATGGCAGGACTCTTATCACCTTATGACGCCTTTGATTTAATTTCAGCATTAAAAAAGGTGGTGACGGTGCCCCTGCAATTACACACTCATTACACCAGTGGCATGGCCTCTATGACTGTTTTAAAAGCCGTTGAAGCAGGGATAGACGTAGTCGACGCTTGCCTAGCTCCACTAGCATTGAGAACTTCACAACCAGCTGTAGAACCACTTGTTGTTACTCTGCGAGGCACAGAAAATGATCCTAAATTGGATCTAGACACCCTTATCAATTTAGGGGATTATCTAGAATCAGTTTTGCCGAAGTATCGCGAATATTTGGAAACTCCAAAAGCCTCTGTTATAGACGCTAAAGTTCTGAGTCATCAAATACCTGGTGGAATGGCGAGTAATTTGATATCCCAGCTTAAAGAAGCTGACTCAATAGATAGGCTTGATGAGGTACTGGAAGATATCCCCCTCACTAGGAAAGAACTTGGATACCCTCCATTGGTGACGCCGATGAGCCAGATGGTGGGATCTCAAGCAGTTAGCAATGTGCTTTTTGGTAGATACAAAATGGTTTCCAACCAAGTGAAGGAGTATCTCACTGGAATGTACGGCAGGCCCCCTTCCAAGGTAGATAGCCAAATTAAAGACGCGGTCTTTGAATTCTATGGTACCTCAGAAATAAAGACCATCAATGAAAGACCCGGAAACCTGATAGAGCCTGAACTAAAACAAGCAGAAAAAGAAGTGGCCAACCTCACGAGCAATATTGATGACATCCTAATTTACGCGTTATATCCCACTACAGGAATGAAATTTCTCAGAATAAAGCATGGGCTTGATTTACAGAAAGATGACCTTGATCTAAATGCTGACGGTGACTCCTCAGAGAATCACGAAATTACAGCGACAGGAACACAGGAAGTCCCGGTTAAAAGTTTAAAGACAAGATCTTTCAATGTGTTTATTGACGACACCTTCTATAAGGTGGAAATCGATCCTGTTGACCAAAATATGGTTTCAATTTCTGACGGGATTCAAAATCCAGAGTCATCCAGAGACTCAAAACCGACATTAACCGGATCAGCAGCAAATTCTGACGGAGAATTGAAATCCCCTTTGCCAGGTGTGGTTTTGAAATACCTAGTAGAAGTGGACCAACAGGTAAATCAGGGTGATCCTATAGTAGTTTTAGAAGCTATGAAGATGGAAAATACCTTACCTTCACCGAAAGATGGGAGTATCCAGTCATTGACAGTTGAACCTGGACAAACTGTTGTAAAGGGCGACCTCCTAGCTATAATCACTTAGTCAAACTGGTTTGTAAATAGTATCCAAATCAGGATTATTACAACACACAAAAAGAGGAATTAAATGAGAAACAAGGTGACTGTTGTTGGGGCTGGAAACGTAGGTGCGACAACCGCTCAACGCATTTTTGACGGAGGCTATGCTGACGTCGTTTTGGTGGATATCGTGGATGGGCTACCTCAAGGAAAAGCCTTGGACATGCTTGAATCTGGGCCAATTTTGGGAACAGACGCCAATATTGTAGGTACAAATGGATATGAAGAGACTGAAGGGTCTGATGTAGTCGTTGTAACCTCAGGAATAGCCCGGAAACCTGGCATGAGCCGAGATGATTTACTACTCACCAATATGAAAATAGTTTCCAGCGTGGTGGAACAAACTGCTAAATTTTCTCCCAATAGCGTTCATCTGATAGTCACAAATCCTCTGGATGCAATGGCTCAACAAGCTTTGAAAATCACTGGATTACCAAGTAATCGAGTGGTAGGCATGGCTGGCATCCTTGATACAGCTAGGTACAGAACTTTTCTCGCGGAAGAATTGGGAGTATCCGTCAACTCTGTCTCCGCCTATGTGCTTGGCGGGCATGGAGACACAATGGTACCTGTTGTGGAAAGCACAAATGTTGCAGGAACCTCAGTATCTAAACTGATAGCTCCGAAAAGATTGGCAGAGATAGTGCAAAGGGCAAGGGATGGCGGCGCAGAAATAGTTAATTATTTGAAGACTGGAAGTGCTTTTTACGCCCCTTCAGCATCTATAGTTCAGATGGTAGAGGCCATTATTTTTGATAAGAAAGAGATACTACCATGCACAGCATATTTACAAGGACAATACGGCATCAGTGATCTCTATGTTGGAGTGCCAGTCAAACTCGGCTCAAACGGAGTAGAAGAGATAGTTGAGTTGAATTTGAATAGCGATGAGCTTAACGCTTTAAGGAAATCCGCGGAAGCGGTACAAGAATTGGTCGAGGTTATGGCAGGAGCTCAATAGGGCCTCTAAATGGCTTCTCGAATAAGGTGATATTTGATAATTGCTGTAATAGGTGAAAGCTCCGCCTCCCCTGAAAATACCATTCTTGCTGAAGAGGTAGGTTCTCTTTTGGCAAAGGCCAACGTAACAGTGGTTTGTGGAGGCCAAGAAGGAGTTATGAGAGCTGTTTGCAAAGGAGCCAAAAAGAATGGTGGCACCACCATAGGAATTTTGCCAGGAATGGACCCTCTTGATTCCAACGAATACGTTGACATACCTATCTGTACCGGGCTTGGAAATGGTCGCAACTTACTAGTTACTAGGGCTGGAAAATCGGTCATCGCGATCGGTGGTTCCTACGGGACTTTGTCTGAAATTGGGCTGGCATTATCAGACTCAAAACCAGTAATTGGCCTGAATACATGGAGTTTACTCAGGGACGAACATTTAGATTGTGGAATAATAGTAGCGAACAGCCCAGAAGAGGCGGTTCAACTCGCGATCTGCCTGGCCAAAAAAAAATAAGGACCATCCTAAAATGACTTCAATTCATAGCATCAAGGCAAGAGAAATCCTTGATTCAAGGGGAAACCCAACAGTCGAGGTAGATGTAGTCTTAGAAGACGGTTCTGTAGGTACATCTTCAGTGCCTTCAGGTGCCAGTACAGGACAATATGAGGCAATGGAACTCCGGGATGGTGATCAAAACAGGTACCATGGAAAGGGTGTACTGAAAGCACTCGGTAATATCCTGGATGTTATACGTCCAAACGTCATAGGCTTTGATTCCTTTGATCAAGAAAAATTAGATTCTAAATTAATTGAGCTAGATGGGACCGAAAACAAAAGTAATTTAGGCGCAAATTCCACATTGGCAGTATCCCTTTCTACCGCCAGGGCTGCTGCTGTTTCATCTAAGAAGGAGTTATTCGCTCACATTTCGGAATCAGATGAATACTTAATTCCCGCCCCAATGTTGAACGTGATTAATGGCGGCAAACATGCTGAAAATTCCACTGATATTCAGGAATTCATGATAGTCCCTGTCGGGTTTAGAACCTTCTCTGACGCCATTAAAGCCGGTTCTGAAGTATATCAATCGCTTCAGAACAATCTAAGCGAAAGCAATCTCAGTACCACGGTTGGAGACGAAGGTGGATTCGCCCCGCAGTTACCATCTAACGAGGCTGCCTTGGAAATATTAGTTGACGCCATAACTTCTTCTGGTTATAAATGCGGTCTTCATTTTTTTATCGCGTTAGATGTGGCAGCAGCTGAACTTTTTGACTCCGAGAATAAACTCTACAACTTGATACGTGAAAAAAAGTTAGTTTCAGGCGAACAACTAAGTGACATGTATTCTACCTGGGTAGAAAAGTATCCGATCATAAGCATTGAGGATGGGTTATCAGATGATGAATGGGGTGACTGGGAGGAAATGACGCGCCGCTTGGGTAGTAAAATACAACTAGTTGCGGATGATCTGCTTACAACGAACCCAACCAGAATATCAAAAGGCATCGAAACTCAGGCAGCGAATGCTGTGCTTATAAAGCCAAATCAAATCGGTACCTTGACCGAAACATTAGAGGCTATCACCCTAGTCCAATCTGTAGGATGGGGCACAGTTATAAGTCATCGCTCAGGCGAAACAGAAGACACTTTTATATCTGACTTAGCGGTAGCTACAAATTCCGGACAAATAAAATCCGGGGCCCCTGCCAGAGGCGAAAGAACCGCTAAGTACAACCGACTCATACGCATTGAGGAAAATTTAGGTAGTAGGTGTACATTTGCCGGAAGAGACATTTACTCCCGTTATATAAACAAGTTAAATATGAACAAAGAGACGTATTAGGCTAAAAGGGTTCAAATTACATGAAGACGCGTATTGGTATTAACGGTTTCGGGAGAATAGGTAGATTGATACTACGGGCCGTGGTTCAAGAGGGGTACAAAGACATCGAGGTAGGGGCTATAAATAGCTTTGCGGACCCTGAAAGTAATGCTCACATGTTCAAATATGACACAACCTACGGAACATTCAAAGGCGACGTTAAATGGACCGAAGATTCTATTGTAATAGACGGTCATCCTGTGGTTTGTCTAAATTCCGAGTCGCCTTCTTTATTACCTTGGGGAGACCATGGTGTCGATATCGTAATTGAATGCACAGGCAAGTTTACCGATTCCGCCAAAGCGTCTGAACATTTAGGAGGTGGGGCAAAGAAAGTAATAATTTCCGCCCCCGCAAAAAACGAAGACATTACGATAGTGTTGGGAGTCAATGAACATCAATATGACAAAAATAAACATCACATAATGTCGAATGCTTCATGCACAACCAATTGTGCAGCACCGTTGATGAAAGTGTTGGATGATTACTTTGGCATAGAACAAGGAATGCTAACTACCATCCATTCTTATACCAACGACCAACAAGTTCTTGATAAAAGGCATACAGATAAACGCCGGGCCAGGGCTGCAGCAATGAATATAATCCCCACTACAACTGGAGCTGCCAAAGCAGTAGGACAAGTTCTACCGAATTTAAAAGGGAAGATTAATGGCATGGCCTTCAGGGTACCCACAGCCACCGTATCGGTTACAGACTTTGTCGCAACCTTAAAAAAAAGAGCCTCCGCTGAAGAAATAAACCTGGCATACCTAGAGGTATCCCAGAACAGCCTTAATGGCATCCTCCAATATTCCAATGAGCCTTTGGTAAGCTCTGACTATCGCGGGAGTAAATATAGTTGCACCATTGACGGGCTATCCACGATAACTCTGGACAACAATATGGCTAAAGTAGTCGGCTGGTATGATAATGAATGGGCATATAGTTGCAGGACAGTAGAATTGGCGAAGCTGGTCGCAGAAGCAGGGCTCTAGAAATAAGATCGTTGTTCTTAATTGAAGCTTGCTAGTATGTAGGGTTATAATTTGGATAAGTGCATTCAGTTTGCATAACTGAAAACGGAGGCTATATATGGCAACAGAAATAAAACCTAACACGGGGACTTGGACAGTAAAGTCAGGGTTGGCCCAAATGTTGAAGGGTGGCGTGATTATGGATGTGGTCACCTCAGACCAAGCAAAAATCGCAGAAGATGCTGGTGCAGTGGCGGTCATGGCACTAGAAAGAGTCCCTTCTGATATTAGGGCTGATGGTGGTGTGGCAAGAATGTCAGATCCCCAAATGATCATCGAGATAATTGAGGCGGTGACCATCCCGGTAATGGCCAAAGCAAGGATCGGTCATTTCGTAGAAGCCCAGATTTTGGAGGCTCTTGGTACTGATTACATCGACGAATCTGAAGTTTTAACTCCAGCGGATGAAAACAATCACATCAATAAACATGACTTTTCGGTGCCCTTCGTGTGCGGTGCCAGGGACCTAGGGGAGGCGCTCAGAAGAATAGGCGAAGGGGCCGCCATGATTAGAACGAAGGGAGAGGCCGGTTCGGGGAATATCGTAGAGGCGGTCCGACATGCGAGGAAAGTTCTGGGACAAATTAGTCACATTAGAGGTATGGAAACCGACGAACTCATGGCCACAGCCCGAGATTTGAAGGCTCCTTACGAATTAGTTAAAGGCATCCACCAAACCGGGGCTTTACCTGTTGTGAATTTCGCTGCTGGCGGGATTTCTACCCCAGCGGATGCTGCATTGATGATGCAAATTGGTGTGGACGGCGTCTTTGTGGGATCTGGAATATTTAAGTCAGAAACTCCCCAAATTATGGCTAATGCAATAGTCAAAGCCACAACACATTACAAAGATCCAGAAATGCTTGCCTCCGTCTCCAAAGGATTAGGCGCATCCATGCCAGGAATTGATGTTAGAACTTTGCCTGAATCAGAGCAGTTTGCTACTAGGGGCTGGTAAATTTGGCACCTATAGGCGTCTTGGCAATACAAGGCGACTTTCTGGAACATAGAAATATGCTAGATTCTATTGGAATTGAATCTGTGGAAGTCCGGTTGCCTGAACAATTAGAAAACATCGATGGATTAATCATCCCTGGCGGGGAAAGTACGACCATAGTGCAGCTGATAGATATCTATGAAATGCGGCAGCCTTTGGTCGAAAAAGTAAGGAAGGGACTGGCTGTATGGGGCACCTGTGCCGGTATGATAGTCATAGCCAAGCACTTAAAGGATAAACGTCCTGACCCGTTGGGGTTGATGGATATCGAGGTCAGCCGCAACGCGTTTGGCAGACAAATTGATAGTTTTGAGACAAACTTGGATATCAACGGAATAGACGGACCCCCTATGCATGCTGTTTTCATTCGGGCACCGTTGGTGACTAAGATAGGGGATGGGGTCGAAATATTAGCCGAAGTAGATCAAGGAAAACCAGTTGCTGTGAAACAAAACAGAATTCTTGCTACCTCATTTCATCCTGAACTAACTGAAGATCCCAGAATGCACGCCATGTTCGCAAATATCGCTCATTCAATGCAATAAAACTTGGGAGGACCACAGCAAAAGTGATCCGAGAGACAGATATAGATCTAAACGTCCTTGTGGACGTGATTCCCGAAAGATTCAGGGCAGAGTTACTGGCCCAGGAAAATGTGAAGGAATTGCTGGAAGTGGTCCTAGATTTAGGAAGGCAACCGGAAGCAAGATTCTTGGGTCAGAATAAACTGCTAGAAATCGATGAAGTCACCAAAGACGATCTGGAATACGCTATAAGTAAGATCGGAATGTTCGGTGCCGACAATAGAGCAGGCATAGAACGCACCCTTCACCGCATATCTGCTATTCGAAACCGTAGTGGTAAGGTAGTAGGTATAACATTCCGGGTGGGAAGAGCAGTCTACGGGACCATCAAAATAATAGAAGACTTAGTATTATCTGGGGAAAGTGTTCTACTTCTCGGAAAACCTGGAGTTGGAAAGACAACGATGCTCAGAGAGGTAGCTAGAGTTTTGGCAGACGATGCAGGAAAAAGAGTGATCGTAGTGGATACCTCCAATGAAATTGCTGGAGATGGAGATATTCCACATAAAGCCATTGGAAGAGCCAGAAGAATGCAGGTACCGTATCCGACTAAACAACATGACGTGATGATTGAGGCTGTGGAAAACCATATGCCAGAAGTCATAGTTATAGATGAAATCGGCACCGAATTAGAGGCCAATGCCGCGAGGACTATTGCAGAACGAGGGGTTCAATTGGTAGCTACCGCTCACGGTAATACTCTTGAAAATTTGATTATGAATCCCACGTTATCAGACCTAGTAGGTGGAATTCAAACCGTCACACTTGGAGATATTGAGGCTAGAAGAAGGAGAACCCAAAAAACTGTATTAGAAAGAAATGCTCCTCCTACTTTTGAAAAACTGGTGGAGATACAAGGATGGAACCTAGTAACAGTACATTCAGATGTAGCCTCAACTGTGGATAAAATGTTGCGCAAACAGACCATAAATTCTGAAGTGAGAGCAGTGGAAGAAAATGGCACCATAAGGAAGTACACAAGTTCCTTTAAATCTGATGAAGGCAACCAAAGCCCCGGTTTTCCAAATGAGCATGTTCAGCCATATCGTAGAACCAATAATACGATCCCAACAGAAACGGCAAAATTAACCCCGATAATGCCCTACGGTGTTAACAAAAGCAGATTTGATCAAGTTATCAGGTCTATGAATGCGCCTATCACATTAGTTGCTGACATCAACAAAGCAGAGATGCTTGTGACAACAAAGAGTTACCATAGGAGAGGAACTCAAGCATTGAAAAGTGCCGAAAAAATGGGCAAACCAGTCTTTGTACTGAGAAAAAATACAGTTCATCAAATTGAGCAGTTTGTAAAAGCCGTTACAAAAAATGATACGGGACCTATGATTTCAGAATCGGAAAAATCATTGGCTCTATTGGAAGCTGAACAGGCATCACAAAGGATCTCTAATGGGGAACCAAAAATCCTGTTAAGACCGCAAAACTCCTTTGTGAGAAGGCTTCAGCATGAAATAGCCACAGAATATGGGCTTGAATCCATTAGCGAGGGAAAAGAACCCCGGAGATCAGTACTTATACATAACGATAACGATGGATACTAAAAATATTTTCATCGTACTTGAAGGAGTTGAAGGGAGTGGGAAAAGTACTCAATCGCAGATTCTTTCGCAAAGACTCTCTTCTGAAGGTGTATCCAACTTATTGGTTAGAGAACCCGGAAGCACAAACACCGGTGAAAAAATACGGGCCCTCATATTGGAAGGGTACGAACTGAATCCTCTTACAGAATTGTTTCTTTTTTCAGCCGCTCGGTCAGAACTTATTCAAAATGAAATAATTCCCGCCCTTGATTCCAACACAGTAGTCGTGTGCGACAGGTATATTTACTCATCTTTCGCATATCAAGGCTATGCGAAAGGACTAAATTTAGACACTGTAGCCGAGGTCAATTCCATTGCAACCTCTCGTATAAGCCCTGACTTAGTGTTTTTATTGGACATAAACCCAGCAGTCTCTTTTGAAAGGAAAAAAGCAGCTCCTAAAGATAGGTTTGAGAAAGAGTCTATAACCTTTCACAACAGTGTACGAAAAGGTTATCTATGCCTTGCTGAATCAAATAAGAATGCTTGGCACATAATAGATGCCGAAAAACCTAGTGAAATCATCAGTGAAATAATTTGGCGGAAAGTAATTACTTTACTTACATGATTTACATTTTCTGATTTTCAAAAACAGCCCGTGGGTTGCTTCCAACG
>DTSF01000153.1 GCA_012965485.1 Dehalococcoidia bacterium | reverse complement strand
ATGCAATTTTTCCAATATTAGAAGGAGATTGCAGATAGTATTGAACGTATCGAATATCTCAGTTCTTTTGCAAGATAAATCAGAAAAACAGAATGCGGAATAGCCCCACAACTCGTATGGCGCATCAGAGTACTCACTTGCGAATGTATTCACCCATGCCAAGTATTCGTCTCTAATCTCTTCAGCTATAGAGTTAAGTCGCGTTGGGTCATTAAGTTCAATCGAATTCCCTCCATTTACGCCAACTCCGCGAATCCGATAGATATAAGTGTCGCCCGGATAATCATCTACCCGGCAAGCAGAATTTCCTTCACAAATTATTAAGCGATTCACATTTAATACATTCCAGGAAAAACATGCTCTCAAGAAGCGTAATCATTCGTCTAGGAGTCCTCAGTCGAATCTTCTAGGCCCAAATCCAACGCCATATTTTACTGGCTCAAATGATAAAATTATTTAAAAGGAAAACTAGGATAATCACTTTCGGCCTAACACCACTCCTGGAGTCATCGAGCTATTGTCGACCGGAACACGCAATCTCGGGCTGAATAAATATTGTTGCGGTGCCTGCCATGAAAGAGGCGATGGAGAACTGGCCAGCGGTTCTGATACCTATTGAGTTTCTATCCTTAAAGATGACTAATTGGAGGTCTGGGCCCCACAGGATGGAATTTACTAAAATCTATTTGAATCTAATTCATCCCCTTTGTAAAGCGCTCTAGCCCTCTCCATAAATCTCTTCAACAATCTCCAGGACGCCCTGCCCGATATCAATGAACTCATCAGGGACTAATTTCTGTGCCTGTTTTGGAGTATATCGATACGGAGTCATTCGGTAGTGATACCCCTCCCGATCACCTGGCAAAAACTTTACGTTTTTTTCAACCCCGGCGATTTCGAATATCATGTCAATCAGCTCGCTAGAATTGAGCACTTGCGATCCCGTGACGGTAATCGCCTTATTTCTATGCCTATCATCTAAAACATCCACGCTTAAACGCGCAGCGTCTTTGACGTGAATATATTCTCGACGTTCATCCCCCGTCCCAAGATATTCCAAGCTACCGGTTTTAACCACTTGGCTAATATATTTCCGAAGTCCATTCCACGACTGGGCGCGTGGCCCGTATAAAGATCCAAATCGAAGTAAAGTAAAATCCATTTGATATTCTTCATGGTACGCCTCCACCAGAATTTCCGCCGCCTGCTTGGTGGCGCGATAGAACGACCCGAACGGACTATACACATACATCGTAGAAGCAAATAGAAAACGATCTACCTTAGCCGATTGAGCGGCTTTTAGAGCTGTCGTCGTGCCCATCACGTTGAGATTAACCGTATCAAAAGGACTAGTTCGCGACTCATCAATATCAGCAATACCAGCAAAGTGGTATAAGTATTTTGCACCTTTGCATACAGCACTTACTCTCTCGATATCAAGGATATCACCCACTACCATCTCCTGACCCTCTGACATCCATGGCGACTCGTATTGATCATAGATAGTGACATTAAAGCCACGACGACTGAGTTCATCGGCCGTATGTGAACCCATAAAACCAGATCCACCTATAATTACGGCTTTATCCATTAACTCGGCCCGCACCGATAGAAAGTTGATTGTCATATTCTGCCGCAGGCACTGGTTGTGCCAACGGTTCCCCCGAAAAAAAACGAGCCACTTCCTGTGCTGCCTCAATCTCCATTTGATAACGACAGTCTAACGACATGGAGCCCATGTGCGAAGTAAGCAGACATCGTTCTATAGACGCCAGGGGACCGCTGTAGGGTTCGTTTTCGAATGTATCAATCGCGGCAGCACCAAGATGTCCTTCCGCCAGAACACTTGATAAATCGTCTTCGTTCACTATCCCACCTCGCGCTGTATTAATCACAATCGCGTTCTTTTTCATAAGCAAAAGCTCCCTTTTTGTCACCAGATTTCTGGTATCTAAAGTCAAGGGAACATGAATACTGACAATATCTGCTTCATGGTAGATTTTTTCTTTCTCGCACCATTCAATATTGGCTGGTAAATCCAACGTAGTCGCATTGATCAAATCATTAAGCAAAATCTTTTGGCATTTGAATGATTCAAGGTGGGACACCACTCTAGAGCCGATTCTCCCCATTCCAATTATCCCTACTACGCACTCACCCAAACGTCTTCCAAAATATCTATGCCACCCACCTCGATGCATATCTTCATTGGAAAGATGAACATGTCTCAGACACGAGAGCATTAACCCTATGGTTAACTCTGCGACAGCCGGACTTGGGGCATCAGGAGTATAGGACACTGCGATACCCCGACGGCTTGCTGAACACAGAGCCACGCTATCTAAGCCAATGCCTACTCTTGCAATCAGCTGCAGATTGTTCGCTTTCTTAAGTACTTCTTCTGTAATTGGCTCAGTGCCAGCAATAATAGCTTGGACGTCCCCAATATAGGCTGGTATCTCTGATTCCTTAAGTTTTCTACCCTTAGGGTTGATCAGATACTCGACGCCCGCATCCTCTAGTATTTCCAGTGGTTTTTTGTTTTCCGCAGCAAATGGTACTGTTGAGATAAATACTTTCACCTTTTCCCCTCAGTTTACCTATCCACCAAATAATCAAATTCTACGCCTACCCATCCCACGCTATTTATCAGACAAGTACCAGAATGAATAGGTAAACCTAAAACGTTTCTAAAGGAGACAATATCGGAACCCTGTCGATTACAGCAGGTTTCACACTTTAGCAATATCTCGCCATCAAAGGATCATCATTCATTCGTTCAGTAACTTTCTCCAAATCAGCAACCGTATCAACTCCGTAAGATTCGCCAGAAGTCATCACCATCTTGACACGGCCGCCACTTTCTATGATTCGTAACATATCAACTGATTCAATGACTTCTAATGGCGTTTCAGGTGTCTGGTTAAATTCAAGCAAAAATTCGCGTCGGAATGGAATTACGCAGATTTGTTTACGCATTGGAACATCACCGAATCCCTTTTTTCTTGAAGGAATAGGCTCTCGAGAAAAATAAATTGCGTTGCCATCTAATCCAACTACAACTTTTACAGTGTTTGGATCTTCAAACTCCTCTAAGTCACTGATGTCACCCATAAGATTTACTACGCTCACCGTTTCATCTTGTAAGATTGGTTGCAGAGCTTCGCCAATCATCTTCGGTGTATCCATGGGTTCATCTCCTTGCACCATTAT
>DTSF01000152.1 GCA_012965485.1 Dehalococcoidia bacterium | reverse complement strand
ATAAATTGGGGATATTGTCTCCATGTAACGAGATGTTTATTGTGATTTGTTCTAAATCGTTGTTGAAATAATCTCTTATTTGCTGCCCAGCTGCTTGTAATTGTTCAAATTCTATCCCTGTATATTTCTCAATTTTGTACTTGTTGAATCCATAGTCATACATTGTGGCTGAATTCAATACTATTCTGGCATTAGTGGTTATGAGTAACAGTGGAACGCAAATAATAAACAAGGCCTGTAGAATGTTATTGAAAATTCTAGTGTACATACCTTACTAAGCTTATTGACCTGCCCTGAAGAGTGTCAACAAAGGTCCTAGAGGATAGAAAAATGACTACATCACTACCTTTCCCTGATTCCTTTGACGGAATTTTGCAACTAGTGACTCAGCTCCGTTCCAAAGATGGTTGTCCCTGGGACCAAGAGCAAACCTTACAAACATTATCTCCACTGTTGCTGGAGGAATGCTATGAATTAGTAGAGGCCACGGAAAATGAACAAGATTCTGAGAGGCTGGAAGAAATAGGTGATCTTCTTTTGCATATCGCATTCCAAATTCTACTTTCGGAGGAGTCAGGTACATTCTTCCGGTCAGACGTTTTCCAATCCACGCTGAAAAAGTACATTCGTAGACACCCTCATGTTTTTTCCGATCAAACAGTGGATTCCATTAAGGAGTTAAAGGACAATTGGGAAAAAATAAAACGAGAGGAAAAAAAAGAGTCCAGACACTATGAAATGGATGGCATCCCCAGTAATTTGCCTGGGCTCTCCTGCGCACTCAAAATACAACAAAAGGCAGCAAGGTGTGGTTTTGATTGGGACGATTCTGATGAAATTCGCCTGAAAATATTTGAGGAATTATCTGAATTCGAAGCCGCTAATAACTTTGATCAACAACAAGAAGAAGTCGGAGATTTGTTGTTTACAGTCGCAAATATGGCCCGCCATAACGGAATAGACCCGGAACAGGCATTGAGAAATGCAAATAGGAAATTTATTTCCAGATTCACTAACATGGAGAAACTATCTGAACAGGCAGGGCAAAATTTCTCTGATCTGGCATTGAAAAATCAGGATGATTTATGGCAACAGGTGAAATTAGAGGAAAGGCAACCATGAATATAAATGACCATGAACGTGAAAAAGAAATCATGTGGGACTTGGTAAATTTACATTTCACTGATCTGATTTCTGACGATCAAGTTGAGAAGATTAAGGAATCCATAGCCGGCATATTGACTGACGCCAATGAGATTAGATCAGCCAAATTGGATGATAGCTTTCCGCTGTTAAATTCGTACCAGCCATTTAGAGGCGATGCAAATGAATAAGACTCCTTTGTTCAAAAATTTACGATCCATAGCAAAAGAAATAGAAAACAAACACATTTCCCCTACGGAAATAACAAAATACTATCTAACCCGGCTAAATAAACTGGGCCCGGAATATAATTCCGTCGTCACCGTCACAAATGAGCTAGCTTTGAAGCAGGCAGAGGCTGCTGAGAAAGAAATTATGTCCGGTGTATATAGGGGACCCTTACATGGCATTCCCTATGGAGCGAAGGATTTACTGGCCACAGACGGAGGTATTCCAACAACTTGGGGTGCAGAACCGTTCCGGCATCAAACCTTTCAATACAACGCTACAGTGATAAATAGGTTGTGCTCTTCCGGGGCAATATTAGTGGCTAAGTTAGCTATGATTGAACTCGCTGGCGGAATGGGTTACAGGCAACCAAATGCCTCTCTTACAGGACCGTGCAAAAGTCCTTGGGACAAAAATACGTGGGCCGGAGGTTCATCCAGTGGGTCTGGTTCAGCAGTTGGAACAGGCTTGGTACCTTTCGCTATAGGCTCAGAAACTTGGGGTTCCATATTGTCGCCAGCCAACAATTGTGGAGTATCCGGCCTAAGGCCCACTTTTGGCAGAGTGAGTAGATATGGAGCAATGCCCCTTAGCTGGTCGCTAGACAAAATAGGTCCCCTATGTTTATCTGCTGATGACTGCGGCATAGTGCTAAACGAAATCGCGGGACCAGACCCCAAAGATCCTTCAACAAGCGATAAGCTCTATGAATATCATGTCGATTCTAATCAACGTAAATTCAAACTGGCAGTATTAGCTAGTACTTCTACTAACATAGATGAAGAAGTAGCGGGCAATTTCAAAGAAAGTTTGGATACTCTTAGCCAATTTTGTGAGGTAGAAGAAATAAATTTTCCGGAATACCCTTATGAAGCAATAACTAGAACGATCATGTTAGCGGAATCTGGTACCATTTTTGAAGAATTTTCTGGTAGCGGAACCGCAGCCCTCCTTACAGCACCGGAAGATAAATATGGACCTTACGCCCGCACCGCGGTGCTGGCCAAGGATTATTTAAAGGCACTACGGCTAAGAGACGAAATATCCCAGAAAATTGATCCAATAATGTCAAAATATGACGCTGTGTGTGGGCCAACTAGGGGAACACCAGCATCAAATCTGGAAGATGAGTTCAGGGGTGCCATCCGGGGCAACGCAAAAGATACCCTTGGCGCCCTAGGAAATTCAGTCGGGTTGCCTGCTATCTCAGTCCCAAACGGGTTCACTAAAGCCAATTTGCCTACAGGTATTCAGTTTGTAGGACAGGTATATGCTGAAAATTCAATCTTGAACTTAGCCAATCAATTTCAACAGCAAACCGATTGGCATTTAAAACACCCTGCAGAACTCTTAGAAGAAATTTAAGCTACAAGTAGCAAGGATTAGATGGGCCTCGCTGATATAATCTATTTGACTAAAACTACCCAGGTCCACCAAACCCTATAATTACACCGAGGAAGATTATGATTTCAATATTTGTCACGATACAAGTAAAAGATGGTTATGCAGAGCAATTTACTGAAGCTAGCTTCGGTGATGGTCAAGGGTCTGTTCGAGACGAAACAGGGTGCTACAGATTTGATATCCTTCGAAATGCTGAAGATCCGAATAAATTCCATCTATACGAAGTTTATGAAAACCAATCTGCGCTGGATGCACATAGAAATGCTTCTCACTACAAAAAGTGGAGGTCGACGGTAGAATCCTGGTTTGATGGAGACGTTGAAAGGGTAATGATGAACACTGTCTTTCCTTCTGATCAAGGATGGAAGGACCAAAAACCTTGTCTCCTGAATTGGTAGGTCCTCTACCTATTCCCTCCATTCCTAACTAATGTGCAAAGTA
>DTSF01000151.1 GCA_012965485.1 Dehalococcoidia bacterium | reverse complement strand
ATTTGGTAAGAGCTGCATTCATTACTGTTTGCCTTGTACGAACTATGCCAGAGGCGGCGTAACTTGTGGTCGTATCACGCACAGATGCGGCCATGCTCTCTTGAATAGATATGTCTACTTTCTGTCCGTTACCTGAATTTATCATTTCATAGTAAGCCATTAAGGCCGCTGAGGCCGCGTTAGTGCCTGCCTTGAATTGCGCTTGATGGAAGGCGTGCTTGAGGGGAGATTTGTTAGTCGATCCAAAAATGAACATTAACCCCCCCAAGGCGTAAAAAATTAGGTCAGTTGCCTCAAAGTCTTTGTATGGTCCGGTTTGTCCAAAATTACTGATAGAAACAACAACTAAATTCGGGTTCAGGGTGCGCAGTTTGCTTTCTGTAAACCCATAAGATCCTAAGGTTCCAGGCCGAAAATTCTCTACTAGTATGTCTGAATCCCTCACCAATTTTTCAACAGCAAGATGGCCAAAATCTGATTTTAAGTTAAGTTCAACGCTTTTTTTGTTGGTGTTGAGGTATTGAAATAAAAGACTGTTATTTGTATCCTGAGTGGCCTCGTCAAAGGGTGGCATTTTCCTGCAAGGGTCACCGACTGACGGGTTTTCGATTTTTATGATATCAGCTCCGAAATCACCCAAAAGTTTTGTGCAATATGGCCCAGATATATAGCGGGTTAAATCCAGAACTCTCACATTTTTTAAAGCTTGGGGTTTCAATGAAATGTCCTAATATTTTGTGTATTCAACCTGTTGAATTATAAACATATAGGCCCCTAGTTGAGGGGACTGAATTAACTACATATAATCACAAACAGAAAATGATCTCACCGTAAGGGGGTATGTTACCGACATGAATGATCAAGTTGTTTTTTGGGCCCCGGATGATTCTGGCCTTCAGGTGTTGAAAGATGCTATGCCAGAAGGGGTTGAAATAGATTGGGTTAACTCTTCGGCCTCCTTGGAGGAATCTGCTGAAGCATTACAAAATACCAAGGCCATAATATTGGGCGGAGCTCTTGCATTTGACCTTGACCTAGCTGCTAAATGCCCAGAATTACGCCTTATTCAAACTACTAGTGCAGGTACCAATCAACTTGATAAGGCCGCACTTGGAGAGCTTGGAATTAAAGTGTCAAATAATGGAGGCGGCAACGCCGTGGCGGTTGCTGAACATACCATCGCCTTGATGATAGGAGTATACAGAAAATTACAATTGCAATTCAAAAATGTGCAGGACGGTAAATGGATGTCGAACATTCGAGCTGAATGGTTCTCACAAGCACACGAATTAACTGGGAAAACAGTCGGGATAATAGGGGTTGGTCGAATAGGATCTCGAGTAGCCAAAAGGTTACAGGGCTGGGAGTGTGGACTTATTTATCATGATGTGGTCGATCCAGATTCAGAATTGGTGAGCGACCTCTGTATGGAAAAAGTGGGATTGGATGAATTATTAGCCACATCTGACATCATTACCTTACATGTTCCTTTGAATCGCAATACCAGAGGAATGATAAGTGATAGGGAATTTGATTTGATGAAACCTACTGCAATCCTAATCAATGCTTGTAGGGGTCCGGTCGTTGATGAGGATGCTTTTATTCGCGCAATTGAGCAGGACAAAATAATGGCTGCCGGGGTAGATGTGCTCGAAATAGAGCCTACTCCTGAAGATAACCCACTGATTGGTATGGATAATGTCCTGATTACTCCACATCTAGCTGCCTTTACTCAGGAGGCTTCAGAAAAAAGTAGAGCATTCGCCACATATAACACGGCCAAAGTCGTTAATGGGGGAGATCCGGAATCTGTCGTTCTGCCAGATGACTCAATTATCGTGAACTGACTCGATGTATTAGGCTTAGGGGTGTTTGTTCCAATAATGTGTCACGTTCCATTTTATTTAGACCTGACCCCGTAGCTACGTTTTCGGCATATTCCCGAGTCATCAGGTCTTCTGGAGCGTGGGCGTCTGAGTCCAGTATCAATGTAGCGCCACTTTCCCGAGCTGTTTTCACAACATGCCCGTTGGCCAAACCATGACCTTTTCTACCTGATATTTCTAAAAAAACTCCGTTCTTGGCGGCCACTGTCGCCTCCTCTGCGGTTATTAGGCCGGGATGAGCCAATATATCCACATATTTGGATGACGCTGCCGCTATATTAGTCCCAGGAATTACCGGTTCCATTATGGTTTCTCCATGGACGTTAACGATTTTGGCACCTATTGATCGTGCCTCTTTGGCCAAGAGGTGGATATCCTCTGTGGGGGTATGGGTGATTTCTACACCTGGGTAAACTTTTATGTCCCATCTTTTTTCTGCCATTTCACAATCCTTTTTTAAGGTAGCTAGCACAAATTCCAGGTTGCCCGGACCAACATGATCAGTTATCGCCAAGGTCTTGTATCCGATCGCAATAGCTCGCCTTATGAGTTCGATTGGAGAAAGCACTCCGTCACTTAAAAAAGTGTGGGTGTGAAAATCATGCATTGGTTAATCGCCTGATATAGACTGTGGATTGTGAAAGTTTTTCCATTGCGTTCTTTGTTGAACCTATAAAAGGTTCTCCTGCGCGCTTTGGATCAATAACTTTAATAGAAACAAATATTGGACCGTCTTGCTTCATCAAAGTGGGAAGTTCACTTACTAATGTTTCTAGGTCTTCAAGGGAATGAGCACTTCTATAGCCGGCATCACTGGCCATGGCAGATAAATCAAATTTTCCGTTTCCAAAAATATGTTGACCTCCGGTGGTCCAATATGCGCCGTCCTTAAATACAAAATGAAGAAAATTCTCTGGCTCCACACCTGCCACGGTGATCAGGGAACCTAGATTCATCAATAGGCTTCCATCACCATCCAACACAACTATCTTTTTATTTGGTTGAGATAATGCCAGATCTAAAGAAACTGAAGAGGCTTTACCCATGGCTCCAAAAATGGGCGAATCCATTTCTTGGTTGTTGGAGACGGATTTCCAATATCTGTTTGCGGTCATGGTGTCTATTACCACCTCACTGCTCCTAGCATCGTTGATAGCCTTTACAGCCTCAATTGCCGAAATCATGTCACTTCCTTTCTTAGTTTTAATCATAGGCATTTTATAGTTGAGAGTCAGATCAACACAATAGAATTAAACAATAGGACCCCTATATTGCATCTCTTCAGGTAGTTGGTCGATTATACCCAGTGCCATCAATATCCTTTGGACTGTAAAATTTGCCGCCTCTTCAAGCG
>DTSF01000150.1 GCA_012965485.1 Dehalococcoidia bacterium | reverse complement strand
CTTCAATGAATCTATGGCAACTACATTCAATGTGATCCTTGGGTTTGTATCCAGTTTTTTTGGCACAGGCGGCGGGTTTTTGAGGACCCCTATATTGGTGGCCGCTTTTTCCTTTCCAGTAAAAGTGGCAGTGGCTACTTCTATTTTCTCGCTTTCATTTTATGCCACGATAGGTGCCGCGGCGCATGCTTTCAATCATAATATAGAGTGGTATCCAACGTTAGTTTGGGGTGGATTAGGATTGGTTCTTGGAGGGCAGATTGGCGCAAGGGTAACGCAGAAAATCAAGAGTTTTTGGATTCTGAAATTACTCCTTTTAGTGGTTTTATTTTTGGGGTTGCAGTTACTTCTGCAAGGATTATGGCCAAGTTTATTAAACCTGCCATCAGCGCATTAAAGAAAACAGAAATGTTCAATTTTACTTTGGAACATAGTGACGGGCTTGCTCGGGCAGGATGTATTAGCACTCCCCATGGGGAGATACGTACCCCAGTATTCATGCCTGTTGCCACCCAAGGCTCCGTCAAGGCTCTAGATAGGGGAGATTTGGAATGTTTGGGAACGCAAATAATTCTTGGCAATGCCTATCATTTGTACTTGCGACCTGGGGCCAAAACCATAAAAGAATTGGGAGGCTTACACTCATTTATGAACTGGACCAGGCCTATTTTGACAGATAGTGGGGGATTTCAAGGTTTTAGCCTACAACATCTAAGAAAAATAACTGACGACGGTATTACATTCAAATCGCATATTGACGGTTCAACCCATGAATTAACACCGGAATCTATGGTCGAAATACAAACCGATATCGGATCCGATGTCATTATGCCTCTAGATGTATGCCTCTCAACTGAGGCATCTAAAACTGATTTGTCAGAGGCGATGGACTTGACTTCTAGCTGGTTGGGTCGCTCAATCCGTTCGCTGGGTAGTAAATCCGACCAATCCCTGTTTGGTATTGTGCAAGGCGGACTACATGCTGATCTTAGACAGAAATCCGCTGATTTCCTTTCAAGCCTTGATCTGCCTGGATATGCAATTGGTGGATTGAGCGTCGGGGAGACAAAGGAAAAAATGTACCCAACAGTCGAAATTACTTCTAAATTGTTGCCAACAGGCAAACCGAGATATCTTATGGGTGTAGGATCGCCAGAGGACTTGGTGGAGTGTGTTGTGCGGGGTATCGATATGTTTGACTGCGTACTTCCAACACGGGTTGCAAGAAAAGGTGCAATGTACACCAAATTTGGTAGGCGTAATGTAACGAGATCCGAATACAAAAGAAGTGACAGTTCTTTTGACACTGATTGTGATTGTTACGCTTGCACTAATTTTTCTGCAGGGTATATCCATCATTTGTTCAAGGCGAAGGAATACTTGGCTTACCGACTGGCCTCAATACACAACCTGAGATTTCTCATGCAAACTATGGTTGATTTACGAAAAGCAATCCAGCGGGGACTAATAAAGGAGTACCGGGAAAATTTTTGGGAAAATTATCAACCCTCAGACCAATCAGCAAGGACTAATCAAGCACTCCGTCATATAAAGCAGTTCGAATAATAAGTCTAGACTATCTGCCCCCGGCTACTGCTGGGACAATGCTTATTTCATCTCCAGAATTCACACCACTTTCCACGCCATCCATGAATCTAATATCTTCCCCGTTGACGTAAATGTTTACAAAGCTTCGCAATTCCCCGTTATCATCGCATAGCCGGCTTTTAATGCCAGGGAACTGAGATTCCAGCGATGCAATTATTGCACTTACTGTATCTCCATCTGCATCTGCTTTATCTTCTCCGTTGGTTACTTTCCTCAAAGGCGTGGGGATTCTTACGCTGACACTCATCTATATTCTCCTTGATTTTTAAATCGTCTGGTTGAGACCACTTAGCCTTCGATGATGTCACCGGCTATTGGGTCGACCCTCACTCCTGTGGAAATTACCCATTCCGACCCTTCATCTACCACATCACCTTCTCCTTCTAATTCCAACACAACCCACCCCATATCGTCTCTTATATCTGCTCTTCTGATGTTGGTTACTATACCGAAATCAACACCAAGTTTATATATTACCGGTTCCTTAATAAGTTCTTGTGGAAAAGTGAATCTGACACGTTTTGTCACCATAATCTCATATCACCTTAATCTTTTCGATTAGACAACTTCTTTTCAAAAGTGTCCAAATCAGGTTTGGTTTCAATTGGGGCCACAAAATCGCCCATTGCCTCTAGAGTTTTTAGGCCGTTCCCTGTGACGAAGGCCACAGTGACTTCGTCTTTTTTAATCTTACCCTGTTTAACCAGTCTTTTTAGGCTGGATATTACCACTCCACCGGCTGTTTCGGTAAATATTCCTTCTGTTTCCGCAAGCAGACGTACACCATCGATTATCGAATTTTCGTAGGCAAAAACCCCGGTGCCCCCTGTATCGCGGAGAACTTCAAGCGAATATGGTCCTGCGGCTGGATTGCCAATGGCCAAAGATTTTGCAATAGTTTCAGGCCTAACTGGCTTGACTTGGTTATTGCCAGATTCAAATGCCTCAACAATAGGTGCACATCCTTCTGCTTGGGCAAGGTGCATTTTTGTCTTGGCTTTGTCAATTAATCCGGCCCCTTCGAATTCTTCAAGACCTTTCCAAATTTTTGTATGTAGTTCTCCTGATGCCCCTGGGACTACACAGTGGTCTGGAGCTTTCCAACCTAATTGTTCAGCGACCTCATACCCCAGGGTTTTGCTTCCTTCTGCATAGTATGGGCGCATGTTTATATTTACAAACGCCCACCTGTGGGCGTCTGCGAGTTCGCTGCAGAACCTGTTAGCCTGATCATATGTGCCTTCTACCGCTACCATAGTAGGACCATAAACAGCCGCACCTTGAATTTTTCCTTGTTCAAGATCAGCTGGATAAAATACCATCGTTTCCATCCCTGCCTTCGCTCCGTGAGCTGCAACTGACCCCATTAAATTACCAGTAGAAACGCATGCTAGAACTTCAAACTCAAATTCAAGAGCCTTTGTTGTTGTGACAGACACGGGACGATCCTTGAAAGAGAAAGTGGGATTTACGCTGTCGTTTTTTATGTAAAGGTGATCCAAGCCTAGCTGGCGACCCAGGTTTTTCGCATGAATTAGAGGGGTAAATCCAGTGGATATATCGACTGCAGAATCCTTTTCTACTGGCAAGAAATCATGGTATCTCCACATAGTATTTGGCCCAGATTCAATGCTTTTCCTCGAGAC
>DTSF01000149.1:978-3259 GCA_012965485.1 Dehalococcoidia bacterium | reverse complement strand
ATAGATGTGAGCCAACAGGTCACTTGGAGTGGTCTTTTAGACAAATTGATTTCGGATAAAATAGAGCCTACCTTGGTACAACCTTGTTTTCTTCTAGATTACCCAGTAGCAATGTCTCCTTTGGCAAAAAAATCTCCGACAGACGGCAGAATTGCCGAGAGATTCGAAGGGTTCGTTTGCGGTATGGAAATATGCAACGCTTTTACGGAGTTGAATGATCCAGTTGATCAAAGAGCTAGATTTGAAGAACAGGAATCGCTCCGACAGCAATTCCAAGACGCGGAAACGGACCGGTTAGACGAAGATTTCCTGATCGCTATTGAACATGGTATGCCTCCTACCGGTGGTCTTGGAATAGGCATCGATAGACTTACTATGCTACTTACGAATAACCCTTCTATTAGGGAAGTAATATTGTTCCCTCAATTAAGAAGTGACCGGATGGAAGGTTAGTTGGATAATGCCTGATTACACCGCAGATTTGATAGTGGTCAATGGAAACATCCATACTGTGGACAGCAGGATGCCAAATGCACAGAGTTTCGCTGTTAAAAATGGTAGATTTATCGCCGTAGGTACGAATACTGATACCGCAATGCTAGGTGGACCCAATACTAAAATACTCGATTTAGCAGGACAAACAGTTATTCCCGGTTTCATTGATGCTCACATACATGTACTCAGCAGTGGGTCACGACACGTGATGGCAGCGGACTGCGACTTACGAAGCATTTCAGATGTGGAAAATGCATTAAAAAGACGGGCCCAAAAAACAGACGCGGGGAATTGGGTCCAAGGATTCAAATATGACGATACCAAAACTGAAGAAAACAGGTTCCTAACAACAACAGATTTAGATAAAGTCAGCACCGAACTACCGGTGTACGTTTCCCATAGAGCCGGTCATGTCTATTACGTTAACAGCAAAGCACTGGCCCTTGCTGGATACAATGACGATTCACCAGACCCTCATGGGGGGAAATTAGGTAGAGACCCAAACACAGGAAAACTAAATGGAGTGATTTATGAAAGGGCAGTTGAGGCATTCAGAGAATTACTACCTACTGTAGATCCCGAAGACCGACGCAGAGGACTCAAATTAATAAATGGAATGCTCAGCGAAGTAGGACTAACTAGCGTTCATGATGCAAGCGTATCCAATGATGAATTCGTAACCTACCAGGAAGGTTTAGAAAACGGGGACTTGGATCTCAGGGTCTACATGCTTATGGCAAAGGCCCACTTCCCTGCCCTCAGAGATGCTGGAATACGAACAGGATTCGGAAACGATCATTTAAGAGTTGGTGGCATCAAAATGGTCTCTGATGGGGCGATAGCAGCACGGACCGCCTATCTGTCTGAACCTTACATAGGTTCCTACCATGATGATTGTGGCATACAGGCCATGAGTCCGGAAGAGATAAATGAATCCGTTAGAGAAATACATTCAGAAGGCTTTCAGGTCTGCATACATGCTAATGGAGACCTCGCAATATCTATGGTACTGGACGCGTATGAGGAGGTATTGAAAGAGTTTCCAAGATCTAACCCAAGACACCGCATAGAGCACTGTACCCTTGTTAATCCAGAAATTTTAACAAGAATGAACAGAACCGGTACCATAGCCACCCCTTTCTGTACTTACGTTTATTACCATGGCGAAAAAATGCGATTTTACGGTGATGATAGGTTAGAGTGGATGTTCGCACAAAAATCTTTCATGGAATACGGAGTCATGTCCACCGGGGCTACTGATTACCCACCAGGACCGTATGAGCCATTATTAGGTATTCAAAGCTGTGTTACTAGAACCGATATAAATGGAACTCTTTGGGGTCCAAGTCAAAAAATATCTGCTAAAGATGCTTTGCGAATTTACACCTTAAACGGAGCCTACGCTTCATTCGAAGAATCGGAAAAAGGCTCAATTGAACCGGGTAAATTAGCCGACTTTGTGGTACTTGAAGAAGACATTTTGGATGTGGACCCTTTCTCCATCAAAGATATCAAGGTCTTAAAGACTGTGGTAGGAGGAAAACCTAGTTATGAAATTTAGTCCGATTTCCGAACTGATATCGTGACTTGTTCTCCTTCCATTTCATAGCTTTCTGAATAGCTATCATCCAAACTTTCTCCGAATATGACTTCAGAAGCTAAAGTTTCCTGAAGTACATAGTCACTAAAAATACCCACTACCCTCGAAATTTCACCTGAACCATTTACAAACAAATCAATACGGTAGATATTGCTGGGTTTGAATTAGGCCCAGAGGATATCTTGG
>DTSF01000149.1:0-968 GCA_012965485.1 Dehalococcoidia bacterium | reverse complement strand
CCTGCAGCTCTCCTAACATTCTGGATGCTGTGAACCAGTTCTCGGGCAAGTCCTTCATCTTTCAGTGAATCGGATATTTCTGTAGATATACCGACCGCATATCCCCCATCGGTGGAGGTAGAATAACCTTCCAATTCATCAGCATTTACCAAGATATCCTCTGGGCCTAATTCAAACCCAGCAATATCTACCGTATTGCCGGACTCGATAGCAATCCTTACGCTATCAACATCAGCCTGTTCCAACGCTTCTCTAATCGCAGCTACACCCCTACCATATTTCGGTCCTAAGAGGGGTAAATTTGGCTGTAGCCTAAAGCTGATTATTTCTGAAGCATCATCAACTGGTTTTATCTCTTTGATATTGAGCTCATCTAATATCTGATCCTCTATAAGCGCTAATATCTCTAGCTCACTAGAATTTCTAGTTTTAACAAACAGCTCCTGTAAAGGTTGTCTTACCTTTATACCTGCTTTACTTCTAGCTGACCTACCCAGACTAGATATCTGCATAGCCAACCTAACCCTTTCTATCAGACCCTGATCAATCAAACCTTCATCACTAACTGGATACTCTTCCAAATGAACACTTTCCCTACCGAAGGAGGATTTAGAAGCCAAATTCTGGTACATTTTTTCAGTAACGAAAGGTATAACAGGTGCCATTAATTTTATTAAAGTCATCAGAACTTCATGCAATGTTGTATATGCGGAAAGTTTGTCGATATCTGAATCATCAGCTGCTCCGGTAAGTAATCCTGATTTCCAAAACCTTCTTCTACTTCTCCTCACATACCAGTTCGAAAGATATTCAATAAACTCTTCAACTTCCCTAGTGACTTTCTCTGGCTGAAAGTTTTCAAGGTTATCAGTGACTGTTTGCACTAGGATATTTAATTCGCTAAGAATCCATCTATCTAATTCAGCTCGATCTGACACGTCGGGGGATTGAGTCTCAGGATCAAATTT
>DTSF01000148.1 GCA_012965485.1 Dehalococcoidia bacterium | reverse complement strand
CAGGTGGAATGGTTTTGTTTATAGGAGCTCCTTTGTCGGCTCTTTTCCTAAGAGATGATCCCCTTGGCCAGATTCCAGATAGTGAAAGGGATGATCCCGGGATTCAAGAGAAAGAAGAAGTGCAGGTTGAAATGGAAGGACCGTTGTTCACCAGTCGCTGGAAGCAGGCTTTATCCACTTCCCCTTTCTGGCAGTTATCTGCTGCTTATCTTGTTTGCGGTATCACAACTAACATCATTTCCGTACATTTTGTTCCATTTGCAGAAGATCAAGGAGTACCCAAGATAACCGCTGCCACGATTTTTGGGATAATGATGGGGTTAAATTCTGTGGGAGTAATTTCTGCAGGAATATTGTCGCAAAAATTCAGTCAACATAAAGTGTTAGGTTTTACATATGCATTGCGGGCAATTGCTTATTTAGCCTTGCTAACGATAGGGGGAACAACTGGAATGTGGGCGTTTGCCTTAATAGCTGGAATGTCGTGGATAGCCACCGCTTCAGTAACTTCTTCCCTCGTGGCAGATATATACGGGGTAAGAAATTTAGGAACATTGAACGGCATGTCTAACATGGTTCATCAGATTGGAGGCGCCTTATCGGTACTTGTTGCCGGGGAACTTCATGCATTGACTGGATCCTATGAGATACCTTTCGCGATTGCTGGAGCCACCTTACTGTTTGCGAGCATAGCGTCTTTTAGTGTCAAAGAGAAGAAATACTCATATAGATATTCTAGAGTGCCAGTTGCAGCCGTTTCTTCTTAAGTTTATAAACTTTGTTTCCATGACATATAATCTGATCGGCCCCTCTCTTTAAACCGAGGGTTGCTGAATCGTTCCATAAATTCTTCAAGGGTTTGTGTGACTTGATCATCGGAATTCTGGTCGTAGTGAATCCAGTTGTTTAAATGCTCTTCCGACCGGAAGAAATTCATGTTTGCTCAATTCCTACCGGCGGTGTCCCCGCCGCCCAAAAATCCGAATCCGTAAATAGAAACACCCACAATCCCTTTCTCGGGTATTGAACTAAGAATCTCTCCATCCTTAACTGTCACGTTTATTGGATCATTACAATCTAGGCAGACACTATCTATTTGGACTGTCTTATCGGGGAATAACCAGCAAACTGCTAGAGATTCAAAAGCTCATTGTCCCCACCATTTGCTTTCACCATCTACAGTAATTCTGTAATGAGTTGGCACGTTGTTAAACGGTGCGAAACTGCCAATTACATCGGTGCCAGGAACCAGCCAGTATCCTGCCATCTTCCCAGGACCCATGAGATCATTCAGAGATGTTCTGGCCTCTTCTACTGGAAGGCCAAGTGTGGATGCAATATCTGTGTAGTGGGGAGCTACTCCTGTGGATACTATGGTTCTCATTATGTGAGTGTACAGTTGATCGAGAGTTTTTAAATCAGTCATTAGTAATTACCTTTTGCCTTCGACTGTCTGATCCAGGTCTTTATCTACACAGTGAAGAATACAATATATTGATTTGTTGGCTAAACAGGGGCAATATTATCGATTTATATAAGTATAATGACCATGCTATTTTAGGCCCTGAGGAGATACCCAGATCAAATTATTAGGACAGCGCACGATTTTTTATGGTTGGATCGTGGTGGGTGTGATGGCAATTGCTAGTGCAGTTAGTATGGGCATGGGTTCATTAAATTTCGGGTTATATATCAAGCCAATGGGGGAACAGTTAGGTATTGGACGCTCTTCTTTCGGCTGGGCTTCCTCCTTTAGGAGCATTTCAAGTGCCGCAACGAGCCCTATTATAGGCAGATTGCTCGATCGCTATGGAGCCAGATGGATTCTTGCGGGTTCAACCATAATTACTGGATCGTGCATGATTGGCCTTGCATATACACGCGAAGCATGGCAACTTATGGTTTTGTTTTCAATAATGGGCCTAGTGGGTATGAGTGGGCCAGGTGCTCTTACCACCTCGGTGCCACCATCTAAGTGGTTTGTTCGAAATAGAGGAAAAGCTTTAGCTTTTACAGCGGTAGGTGTTTCCTTTGGGGCCTTAATTTTTGTTCCTCTCACCCAAATTTTTATAGATAAATACACCTGGAGCACCTCTTGGATTATATTAGCGATAATTGGAGTGATTATTGTTGTTCCCCTCTCTGTTATTTTCGTAAGAAGACAACCTGAAGACATGGGATTACTTCCTGACGGTGACAATTCCCTCGATGTGTCTGCCGTGAGGGACATTAATGATGAATTTTCATGGACCCTAAATGAAGCAGTAAAAACAAAAAGCATGTGGTTTCTTACAATTGCTTTTTCTATCCTTTCTTTAGGAATACTGACGTTAGCTCTGCACAGGATACCTGCGTTCATGGATAGAGGACTCGATCCCACTTTAGTCTCGCTTGCGACAGCTTTTGATGCTGTTTGTGCCGGGTTTGGTAGTTTTGCGGGTGGAATGTTAGTGAGGCGACTTCAGCCTAAATTTATAGGAGCCTCAGCATTCTTGATGTTGGCCGTGGCGAGTGTGATGTCAATCTATGCGTATGGGTTTTGGTTGATGTTTTGGTCGATGGCTATTTTTGGGCTTGGAATAGGCATTAATTCATTCACACAAAATTATATCTGGGCGGATTATTTTGGGAGAGGCAACCTAGGTAGCATTCGAGGATTTGTTATGCCCATCACTTTGTTTATGGGATCTTTTGGTGCCCCTGCTGCAGGGTATGTTTTGGATATCACTGGATCGTATGATCCTGCCTGGTGGGCTGGTGTTATTTTGATGTTGATAGGAGCTTTAGTATTTGTTCTTGCGGATAAACCTAACCGTAATAAACTTCTCTTTAATCAAAACTTTAAGAAATAAATTTGCATTTAGGGGCATTGAGGATTTGATTCAGAGATGGGCTCAAAATTTCCGAATATTATTTGAATATTAAAATATTCTGTTAATCTGGGTATGATATTTGCCGAAAAGAATTTAAAAAGGAAGTGAAATAAGTTGAAATTCGGTTTATTTTTTGAGTGGCCCAATCCAGAACTTCGTGAATATAGAGATATCTTTTCAGAAGGATTAGAACAAATAAAATTATCTGAGAGTTTAGGTTTCGACTATGTGCTTATAGCGGAGCATCACTCATCCGTGGATTGGGAGGATGCAAGTGGAAGATACCTACTCATGTGGGACAAGGTGGAAAGATACCTCGCTACCGGTATTGAAGCAAAAAATAATGATTAAAGCGAATTTTTTAATATATTTTAATTTTTACATTTGTCTTGTAAGAATAAAAA
>DTSF01000147.1 GCA_012965485.1 Dehalococcoidia bacterium | reverse complement strand
TAACATCATGGAGACTGGAAAATCTGGAAAAAATGACTCCGGTTTTAAATGGGGAATTTTTTCGGGCAGATGACCACCTGTACCAATCTGATATCGCCAATGCTGAGAAGATTCAGATGCTTACAGGTTGCGTTATGCCACTCACTCAAGGCAATCAAATGCGGGCAGCAGTTCGGGTTTTGAATAGAGCAGGAAAAGATGTCGAAATTCCTTCTTCTCAAGTTTGCTGTGGGGCAATAAATTCACACGTCGGTGATTTGGAAAAAGCAAAAGAGCTTGCTCGAGAAAATATAGAAGCTTTTTCTAAAGGCGATAAGGATGAACCTATTGTGGTGGCCTCAGCAGGATGTGGGACCAGGATGAAGGAATATGCTCCCCTGCTGGCTGACGACCCAGAATATAGTTCAAGGGCTGCTAGTTTTAGCAAAAGAGTTGTTGATATAAATGAATATCTAAATGGGATTCAATTGCTGCCAGGTGAATTTAGTATCCCAAGGGTGGTTACGTACCAAGATTCATGCCATCTCGCAAACGTACAAAAAGTGAGAGACGCACCTAGAAATTTATTAAAATCTATCCAAGGGGTAGATTTTTGTGAATTGAAAGGATCCAATATTTGTTGTGGGGCAGGTGGGACATATATGATCACCGAGCCCGAAATGTCAAAGGCGATTTTGGCCAATAAGATGGAGGATATTATCGATTCTGGAGCTGACACAATTGCAACAGCCAACCCCGGATGCTTCATGCAATTAGAGAACGGGATTAGAGAGGCAGGATTGGACGTGGAAGTAAAGTACGTTACGGATCTCTTAGACGAGGCTTATACAAAAAAATAAAAAATAAGGAAAAATTTCATGGATCTAGAGTTAAAAGGAAAAGTCGCGATTATTACTGGCGGCAGTGATGGAATTGGAAAAGCTGCTGCTATATCCATGGCTGCCGAAGGCGCTAAAGTCGCCATTGTCGGCCGCACTCAAGAAAAACTGGATGCAGCAGTTGCAGAAGTTAGGAATGTTTCTGGCGGGGAGGCTATAGGTGTTGCAGCAGATGTGTCGGTGGAATCTGACGTTAAAGCGATGGTAGACAAAGTAGTTGGAGAATTTGGACAATTAGACATTTTGGTTAATAACGCTGGCACCTCTGCTGCTACAACGTTGGAACAAATGACTGATGAACAATTAAAAGTGGATTTTGGTATCAAAGTTTATGGCGCTATTTACTGTGCTAGAGCGGCTCTTCCTCACCTGAAGAAATCAGGTGCTGGCGCCATTGTTAACACTACCACTCCAGGTGGTAAAGCCCCGAACCCCGGCGGGCAACCTACCTCGTTATCTCGGGCTGCAGGAATATCCCTTACGAAATCATGGGCGGGGGAGTTAGCAAAAGACAACATACGAGTAAATACAGTTTGTGTGGGAGTATTGAAATCTGGCCAGCATCGCGCAAGGTGGGAATCAGCTAATGCAAAAGATTCCAGCTATACGTTGGAAGATCATTGGAAAATAGTTGGACAGAATGTGCCTATGGGTCGGATTGGCGAGGCTCGTGAAGCTGGAGACCTGATTTGTTTTCTAGCATCAGGAAGAGCAAGCTACATTACTGGAACCGCTGTAAACGTTGACGGTGGGACATCCCCCGTGGTCTGAGTTTATTTAGAGGCTGGGGAGCACAAGGTTCCCTAGTCTTATTTTCCTGTTTGTCCTCTATGTCGAAGGACATGATCACATAGTACAAGGGCAAACATAGATTCCACGATTGGCACTGCTCTTGGCAATACGCATGGATCATGCCGCCCTCTACCCTGTAATTCGACATCATTGCCAAATATATCCACGGTATTTTGAGAACTCATAATCGTCGCCGTTGGTTTGAATGCGGCCCTCAAAATGATAGGTTCCCCATTACTGATTCCACCCTGAATGCCTCCAGAGTTGTTAGTTTTGGTTCGAACTGTACCTTCTGACATGTAGAAAGGGTCATTATGTTGGGAGCCTGTTGAATAGGTTCCATCGAAACCGGACCCGACCTCAAACCCTTTACAGGCAGGCAAAGATAGCATTGCCTTTGCTAGGTCAGCATCTAATTTGTCGAACACGGGTTCCCCAATTCCAACCGGTACATTTGTCGCAAACGCTTCCACAACCCCGCCCAATGAATCACCGTTCTTCCTAGCCGTTTTGACTGCTTCTATCATTGCGACCGCAGCATCTTGGTCTGGGCATCGGGCCATGTTACTTTCGATTCCTTCTGAGGTTATTTCTTCGTGTCCAATGTTTGACTCTATGTCACTTATTCTCTTGACGAAGGCAACAATTTCAGTGCCATATTCCGCCAATAAAAACTTCTTTGCTATCGCTCCCGCAGCAACTCGCCCTATAGTTTCTCTGGCAGAGGCTCTTCCACCACCTTTCCAATTCCTGATTCCGTACTTGGCTTGATAGGTATAATCAGCGTGAGAAGGTCGGTAAACGCTTTTCATATGCTCGTAATCTTTGCCCTTCGCGTCAGTATTCCACACTGAAATTGAGATTGGGGTTCCCAGAGATAATCCTTCAAATACTCCCGATAATATCTCAGCTTTGTCCCCTTCTTTCCGTTGAGTGGATATTTCACTTTGTCCCGGCCTTCGTCGGTCGAGTTCCTTTTGAATATCTTCCAAATTTATAGGTAAGCCTGGCGGACATCCGTCTATTACCACCCCCACAGCATCACCGTGCGATTCCCCCCAGGTTGTTATTCTGAACGCTTTGCCGAATGAATTACTCATTTTTTGTTGTTAACCTGATTAAGGTTACTAATTCTTACCCTAATGTATTTATATGTGTAGGAAACATTATAATCCCGTATTCGACTGGAATATTGGGACAAAACCCAATAAACCTGCGATATGTAGCTAAATTGGTTGTACATAAGGGGTATGGATATGATAAGAAATCACGTTAGAAGTAACTTGTCGTCTGGGAAACCTGCAATGGGGCCTTTTATTGGCCTTCAAAGTCCGAACGTAGCTGAATTGATGGGCAATGCTGGGTTTGACTTCGTTGTAGTGGAATCTGAACACAATGGAATTGAATCGGCCGAAATTGAACACATGTTAATGGCTATAGGAAACACCAACGCCATGCCGATCGTCAGAATACCTTCTTCGCAACAGGGTTACATACAAAAAGCCTTAGATTTAGGTGCATTGGGAATCGTTGTTCCTGCGGTAAAAACTGCAGAGGAGGCTGCCGAAATTGTTTTGGCTACAAGGTTTCCACCGGACGGCAAGAGAAGTTGGGGCCCGTTGAGAGCATCCAAATAT
>DTSF01000146.1 GCA_012965485.1 Dehalococcoidia bacterium | reverse complement strand
TCGAATATTCCTCCGGGGTGGGCGTGAAGTTTACCGGGGATTGGTTGATATACCCTATCAGTTCCCAATCTTGGACCGTATTTTCTTGAAGTCACTTTACCGGAGGAGCTTTTGTTACCGTAGGTGACATAGCCTGGTGTAATGACCTGGACACGAATGTGATGAAACCCCTGATCCATAAACATTCGCACATCGTCTTCAACTTCTTGATATTCACTACCATTGGCATGAACATAAACTGCAGCTGAGCTCCTAGCTTTACCTCCCAACAAATCGTACACAGGCATTCCGGCCAATTTACCCTTGATATCCCATAACGCCTGGTCTACCCCACTCAAAGCGTTGTTTAACACTGGTCCGTTTCGCCAATACGATGAAACGTAGGAAGATTGCCATATGTCTTCTATATCTGCAGGATCTTTGCCAATCAAAAATGGTTTTAAGTAGTCCTCAACAGCTGCAAGTACCGCAGTCGGTCTTTGAGTAAAAGTAGCGCACCCCACCCCGTAAAGTTCTGGTTCGTTTGTCTCAATTTTTACTATCACTAGGCGAATATTGTCGGGCTCAGTAAGTATGGTGCGAACGTCTTTAATTCTCAAGTTACTCATAAACGTCCCTGTGACACGATTATTCCAGTTTTGGAAATTTCAGGTAAAAAAGATTTGGAGCGGCAGAAGGGATTCGAACCCTCGACCCTTTGCTTGGGAAGCAAATGCTCTACCCCTGAGCTACTGCCGCAACAGAAACCATTTTTTTGTAGCAGGATTGTAACAACACTATTATCATGTCTCAAGAAACACGATTTTTTAATTAGGAGAACGAAATGGCTTTAACACCTGCAGTATTAGAAATGGGCACAGGAATTGACCTTCATGGCCAAAATGCCACTGAAGCAGCCAGAAGAGCAGTATGGAATGCTGTTCACCAAAGTAGCCTTATGTTTTTAGGGGTATTTGGGCCCGACACTTCAAAAAACATGATAGTTGACGTAACGGTTGGGATAACGAGACCAGATGAAGTGGACGAAGAAACAGTACTTTCAGTTCTTCCGCACGGCAAAGGAAGGCTGACAGTAGTTCAAGGGGGGCTGGAGATAGAAGGGCGTGAAGGCTCCGGCGATTTTACTTTAATGGCAAATGCAGCGATTGTAGTGAAACTAGACGTGTAATTTTTTTCTTTTGGAACTTTTCCGATTCTGTCGAAATACTTTTGAGTATGAGTAATAAATGCGATGCAGAAAGCCAAGTAATCAAAAGCGATAACCTTGGGTTGAAATATCTTCCGGTCAAATGACAAGGCTGACAGGTGTATCCCGAGCCCTCATAGGGCGGAAGTTATACACCTTCCGTTGCAACCGTGGCGGCTGGATGCGCAGCAAGCCAGTATCTTGATGTTAATTGCGAGTCTGCAAATTACGTATCCGAGGGCAAAGGAAGGTTTCTAACTGGGCCTACCCTTGAGACAACTTCGGAAATTGAAGACGGTGATTTTTTATACGTGCCATAAAACTTAATGCACCAATCTATCCAGATTGCAGTTCCCTGCGGACCATATTCGCTGCGTGTTTAAGGCGATCTAATTGTCTTAGTTTTTCGTCAGGCCAATCGGCTGTGTCTGAATTGACCATTGTCAATAAATCATTCACAACCGAAAGTAAGTGTATCGTGGCTAATTTGGTATTGTCTGTTTTTATGGACCCTGAAGATTTGGTTTCACAATCAGTACATAAAGGGTATTTCGAAAACTTACCCCTGTCACACAGAGGACAATCATCAATATCGCCGGCTTGAGCCCACTCAAAATGATCCCCGCAAAACGTATGAACTGGGGATATTTTTTCAAAACAATCCCAAAACTTACATTGATTAGCCAAAAAAAAACTTTCAACCCCACTACAGTTGGATAAGATGTGAATGTATAATACCAAGCTGATACTGAAATTAGCTACCGAGGTTTTAAGGTGACAAGGACACCTAATCCGTAGCTAATCCTAAGAAATGGGCCTGTAGCTCAGCCCGGTTAGAGCGCAGTCCTGATAAGACTGAGGTCCCTGGTTCGAGTCCAGGCAGGCCCACCATTTCATCTGACCACGGTACTAGTTCTCTCAACAAGGGGTAGAAAAATGGCCCGAGTTCCATATATAAAAAGAGCTGATTTACCAGAATCACAGCAAGATATTTATGACAACATAGCCAAAACAAGAGGGCGCGTGGCAAACGTATTTTCCGCTCTTCTGAACAATCCTGAAGCCACCAAAGCTGTGACCACAGTAGGAGAATACATTCGGTATAACTCCAAACTGGACCCTATAATCAGAGAAACCGCCATTCTCACCACTGCCAACGAAATGAACAACGGGTACGAATGGGCGCAACACGAACCGATAGCAAGGGAAGTTGGAGTAAGAGATGAAGTGATCGATTCAATCCTATCTGGGAAGGGTCCTATGGGATTACCGGCAAAGGAGGGAATCTTCATCCAGTCAGCCAAAGAATTAGTTAAAAACGGCACCGTAACTTCCCGAACATACCAAGCGCTAGATCATCTCCTCGGACCTCAAGTGACAATAGATTTCCTGGTCACCGTCGGATATTACTCAATGCTCTCACAGCTCATCCACTCATTAGACGTAGATTTCGACGAAGGTCTCGCCCTGAATGACCAATTTGGGACAAACTAAATCCCATTGTTGTTAGAGTGAGATGGCCACCCAATAGTTCATTAAAATCCACCGTCTTTGTAGTTTCATATATGATCTATTTATGAAAATAACGTCTGTCGAAATATCGGTCTTTGAGCTTCCCATGTACCCTATCGTCACACAGGTTGTGCCAGTCGGAAATCCCTCAGAACTCAGGTGGCAGCAAGCTTTTACCAAAGGTGGAACGGTTCCAGTGCAGGTTATGCAAGTCATGACTGACGAAAATATCAATGGAATTTGCACTGTTGGAGATTGGAGATATACCGAACTCACCTGGAGACAAATAGCACAGTTGAGGGAATTAGTAATAGGGGAAGATCCCCTCCAAAGAGATCTACTTTTATCTAAATTAAAGGCAGTAAGTCGCTTTTTTGAACCAGGCTGGTATGGAGGGTTTGATAACTGCCTTTGGGACATAGAAGGCAAGGTAAAAAACCTACCAGTGTCTCAATTATTAGGCGGAGCAAAAGAGAAAATTCAGGCTTATTACAACACGTCAGGGGGAACAGTAGAGGATTTGATTCGTGATGGGGCAACCGGAATTGAGGCGGGATTCACTGTACTAAAAGATCATCTTCCATTTGGCGTTAAGAAAAATATAGAAACGTTTAACG
>DTSF01000145.1 GCA_012965485.1 Dehalococcoidia bacterium | reverse complement strand
AGGCGAGAATCAAAAAAGCAGCGCCCACTAGGCCGGAAAGAGGTAATAGTGTTCGATAATCTGTGCCCCATAAAAGCCGTATGATGTGAGGAGCTATTAAACCGACAAAACCTATCAAACCGCTAAATGAGACTGCGGTGGCTGTGACCAAGGTTGCCGATACTATCAATATGCGTTTGGTCTTCTCTATATTGACGCCTAACGATTCAGCGTAATACCCCTCAAGTTGCATGGTGTTCAATATTCGACTGTAGCCTAAAATGAAACTTACGCCTATTATCATGTAAGGCATTATTAATATTGAGTGAGACCATTGTGCCCTTATGAAGCCCCCCATGAGCCAGCTGAGTAATGGCCTCAAATCAGGATCACTTCTTAGCATCAGAATTCCTGTGATAGCTGTCGCAAATGCTCCAATGGCTAATCCCGCTAAAAGTAGTGTCGACAGGTGGGTGTTGCCAGATTTTATGGAGATTAGGTATGCGATAAAAACCGCTATGATTCCTCCACAAAACGAAGCTACAGGGAGCAGGCTGAAGTATCCATAAGTGAAGGGTATTCCCGACAGGAAAACAATAGTAGCACCAAGTGATGCGCCTGAAGCGACCCCAATTAAATATGGGTCCGCCAAGGGGTTTTTAAATAAACCTTGGTATGTGGCCCCTGAAATTCCGAGAGATGCTCCCACTAGTAATGCAAGGACAACTCGGGGGAACCTGATGTTCCAAATTATGGTGTGCCAGGCAGGTGTTAGTTCGTTTGATTCGTTAAATAAATTTAATTTGGAAAAGAGAATTAAAAATACAGAGGTGACAGGTATATACACTGATCCTATAGCAACGCCAATAACAGCACATATGAATATTATAACTATCCCGATTGTTATTTTGTTCCAAGGATATTTATATGTTAGTACAAGGTCTTGATCATTGGTATAAGTTGTGGGTTTCATTTGAAAATGCCAGGGTAAAATTCATTTGCTAGTTCTTCTAAACCTAATATGAATCTTGGTCCAGGAATACCAAGATAATCGTCGTTTGATTTGAAAATGGATTTATTTTTGATAGGCAATAATTTATTGAAAGCGGGATTTTGATACAGTAAGTCAGGATTAGAACTTATGATGATTTGAGGATTTCGGTCTATGATTACCTCAGGACTTAATTGCCCATAATTATCTACGTCATGGGCCACATTTTTGAGTTTTAACAATTGGAATACATTTCCCATAAGTGTGTTGTTGCCAGGAGTCCAAAGATCTCCTACGTCTTGAAAGACAGAAGGCCCGGAATGATACGGGTCCAAAATGAATTTGATTTTGGCGACTCTTGATTCAAAGTTCTTGGCTAGTATTTCCGCTTCGTTCACCGCACCAGTGATCTGCCCCCATGTTCTGAAGGTGTCAGCCATTTTCATCAAGTCGTCATCGACCGATTCTAATAAAAGCACTTTTAGCCCAGCTTTCTCCAACTTTTCCTTGAAGGTCGGATAAAATAGGAAAACTAAATCTGGGTCTAGATCAAGAATGCGTTCGACATTCATATTGAACGCATCGCCGACTTTTTCAATATTTTCTACTTCTACAGGATAGGAAACCCAACTGTGGGTTCCAATAATTCTGTGCCCTTGACCTATTGCGAAAATAGTTTCAACTGCCGCCGCATCGTAAGCAATTATACGTTCGGGAGGCTTATGGAAAATTATCTCACTTCCGTCTCTACCTTCGATAGTTAGGGGGAATTGAGCGGGAAATTTTTGACTTTGTATCTCTTTAGTGGTTGGTAGGCGTGTAGGAGCTGCTATCGGCGTAGATGGTAATATCTGTTTGTGGGTGTAGGGTTTTATCGGTACTGGAGTTGAGGCTGGGGCCGCTGGATCGGGTTGTTTTGGAGAAGGCCCTTCTGAACACGAAGCCATTCCTATCATCAATACAAAGGCAATTGAAGCGTTAGGCAAAACTGGCCGAAACAAATTATTCCCCTTTTTATTCAAAGACCTGTCTAGTTCTGGTCTTTCGCAGGAAAATAAAAAAGCCCACTCTCTTTGTGTGGGCCGGTTGGGGAGGTAATCATCTCAGCCCGGCCTTTCCGCGAAGACCTAGATAGTGGCGCTTAGTGGTTGACCGGACTTGCTTCTTAAAGCCTACCGTTGCGGGACAGTGTCGGATTTAGACCGACTTCCTCTTTTAAACCCTGTAGGGCACTTGCACCATTTTCAAATTCTGTTTTTAACTGCTCCATCAAACCATGACTGCAATTAATTTGTCAATATACATAAATATTTACAAGTTAATCTTCTGTGATTTGTTGGGGTTTCTCTAAAGTACTCATCTCAGCGTTTAGGATGGACATTTCTGATCCATTTTCTAGGGCAGGTGGAGGCGGTGATTCAGGAAGTTGATCCATATCAAACATTTTTTCCAATTCTGCAACCCCTAATTTTTTGCGACCTTCCTCGGTTAAATCATATCGAGCGGGGATTAGCCTTCCTATAATGACATTTTCTTTCAATCCTGATAGGACATCTCTTTTCCCAGTCACAGCTGATTCTGTTAAAACCCTCGTTGTCTCTTGAAATGATGCAGCCGCTAGGAAGCTGTCCATGTGAAGCGAAGCCCGAGTTATTCCTAGAAGTATAGGTACAGCGGTGGCTGGATCTCCTCCTTCGGCGATTACTTCACCATTTTTACCCTCGAATGTTTTTCTGTCCAGCGGGTCACCAGGTAGATATCCCGTGTCTCCCGGTTCGTTGACCTGCACCCGTCTTAGCATTTGTCGAATTATGGTTTCTATGTGCTTATCATGTATGGGAACGCCTTGAGACCGGTAGACTTTTTGCACTTCTTCGATCAGATAAGATTGAACTGATTCCCTACCTTGTATTTCTAAGATTTGTTGCGGGTTTTTGGGTCCCGAGGTAATAGCTTGTCCTGATTCCACTTCCTCACCGTCAGTTATCTCTAGGTGAGAAGCCGCAGGTATCGCATACTCCCTCTGTTCCTCATCTGTCCATGTAATTGTTATTGTCGCACCTTCTTTCCCCACTGTTCCCGAATTACGGGCGTGTATGACTGAATCATCTTTCGAATCTTTTGAGGCTGCTATTGGGGTTCCAATTATCACCGTACTGCCCTTTTTGACTAGAGGTTTATATCCCTCTAGGGTGTACTCGTCTACCAGCTCTTCGGAATTGATTATTCGTGCGGTGCGTCCTTCTGGAGTTTCGATTATCTCTGCTTTTCCTGAAATCTCTGATAACACAGCTGCTCCACGCGGTGACCTTGCTTCAAATAATTCTTCGACTCTAGGTAATCCGCTAA
>DTSF01000144.1:279-3380 GCA_012965485.1 Dehalococcoidia bacterium | reverse complement strand
AGCACTTTGCTTCGGAGACGAAACAGGAATCTCACCATTTGCTGGGATATCCTTTGCGAAAAAAATGGGCCTCCCTTCTGGGGTGAATTCTGTGGCTGGGCTCATAGCTATGCCTATTCCATGGGTGTAAAACAATTTTTGGTTAACCCAGGTTTGTGCTTCTTCTTTTAGCTTTTCTGGTGCAACTTCTCTTGCAGCCAACAATACCTGCCTGTATTCACCATCTATGGTGTATCTATCGACGTCAGCGTCTTTAAAATCATAATATGGACGGATTAATTGAATTTGTTTGTACACGTTGGTTAAAGGCTTGTAATCCCAAAGTCGTATGTTTTCAACGGTACGAATATTTTCTCCTATTAACTCTGCAGTAATTTCACCTTCTGCCTCATAGAAAGTCTCCTCTATCGCTTCCAAACCAAACCCAAGTTTAGTGAATGCTATGTTACGTTCAATATATTTTGTTTCCTTAACAAATTCATCAGGGTCCACTGAAAATTGCTGAACGACAGAAGGCCAGACTGTTCCAAGCGCAATTATCAAGATCACCCAAATCCCGACAGGACCCAGAGATACTTTAACTTTACCCAGAAAAGATCCCAATAGCATAAGTATAGAAACAAGTACGCCCGCTATGCTTAATATCAAATAGGCGGGTTGCCGTGCGTAAACATCTGCGAACGCCGCCCCGTACACGATTCCATGCTCAGATCTAACCAGTTCCAACCTATCAATCCAGTATCCAGCAGAGAGGATCAAAATAGCTATTGAACCTAAAACAAGTAAATGGTTACGAAGTGGTGAGGTTAAGGTGAAGGCGGTGCCTCGAAGAGTAAAATTCAAAAAAGCCAATGCGATTGTTGCCACCATAGTGGCTCCGACGCAAACAAGAAGCCAACCTTGGAGAAAAGCATAAATGGGTAATTCAAAAACATAAAAAGAAATATCATTACCGTGTAAAGGATCTTTAATCCCAAATCCGGCGGCATTACTAAATCTCAGGAAAAGTTCCCATTTGGAGGCAACCACAGAGCCGAGTATTACTGCTAAAACAAAAGATACCAACACGCATACTATAACCAGCAGTTTCTTGATGATCCCTATCAAATTCTCTTCAAGGATAGCGTCTAAGGGACCAGCAGTTTTTCTGTTCACAAAGAAAAGGTTTGCTAAAACTAATGCTAGGACAAAAGCAAATCCTGCGAAAAATAATATGATTTTAGTCACAAGAATCGTAATGAAAACATCTTCAAATCCCATCTTTGAATACCAAAGGTAATCAGTGAAAATTCCCCTAGCAAGCCATAAAAGCAAAAAGATAGGGACGAGAATCAATGCCAACACTATCCATTTTGTCCGCCCGCGAAGTTTGTCTTTAATTGAAGACGGATCGAAATCAAATGAGGAAAAAGGGGCACTTGCCATGTTATAACCTTTATTAGCCTATTCGGGTACCTAAATTATGACCGGAAACTACATCTTTTAAAGCTCCTGGGACGCGACCATCAACGATTTGCGATATTGCCCCACCCAAAAGAGCCTCAATACAGGCTTCCATTTTAGGAATCATCCCACCATCAATCACATGAGATGCAACCAAAGAATCAGCCTGACGCTTTGTCATACGAGAAATCAACCGCTTGGAAGAGTCTAAAACTCCTTCCACGTCGGTAAGGAAAACCATTCGATCTGCATTAATAGAAGAAGACACATACCCCGCCACGGTATCAGCATTGATATTGAGTAATTTGCTGTGGTCATCTGAATCTGAGTGAATGCCTACTGGAGCTATCACCGGAATATAGCCAGCTTCCAATATTGCCTCTATTGGGGCCGTATCTACTGACTTGATCTTACCGACGTATCCTAATTCAGGATCAGCGATTTCTGCGCTTACCATACTACCATCAGCACCAGAAATACCAATCGCTCTTCCACCTAGAGAGTTTATGGAGGCGACAATAGATTTATTTATAACTCCAGTAAGAACCGCTACGACAATATCAAGGCTCTGTGAGTCCGTAACCCTCAATCCATTGACAAATTTAGGTCGAATACCTTGTTTTTCCATCCACTCCGATATTGTCTTACCACCCCCATGTATTACAACAAACTTTTCTCCCTTTTTTTGTAGTTCCACTAAATCCATCAGGGTAGTGTCATGATTGCCCAAAGTACTTCCACCAATCTTGATAACCGTCAGTGATTGTTTATTAGCTGGGACGTCACCAGTATTCGGTTGTTGATCCGCGAACTCATCGTTGCTTTTCATGCTTGCTGATATTTCCAAACGGTCGTCGGGTTGGGAGTGATTTATTTCGCTAAACATTTGTTAACCATCAGGTGCTATATGCAGAGTTAAAGATCACATATTCTTCGGTGAGATCGCATCCCCAAGCAGTTGCTGCCGAATTTCCAACATTCAGATTTATCCTGAAATCCACTTGTTCAGAATTCATTGCACTTACCACTGCATCTTTCAGGTAGGGTATTGCGATGCCTTTATGGACAATATGGATATCACTTATGAAAATATCTATCATTTGTTCCTCGAGCTGGATAGAGCTTTTCCCCAGAGCCATTACCAATCGTCCCCAGTTAGGATCTTTCCCGTGTACCATCGCCTTCACCAAAGAGGAAGATGCGATTTCCCTAGCGCCTTTACGGGCCTCTTCAGTTGAATGGGCCCCTTCAACGATGACCTCTATGAGTCTTTGTGCTCCTTCTCCATCTCTTGCCAACTCTTTTGCAAGCTCTGTACACACATACCTAAGAGCTTCAGTAAAACTATCAGCACTTGCCGATTTTTCTTCAATCTGTTCAGTTCCTGAAGCACCGTTCGCCAAAACAATAACGGAATCGTTAGTGCTCTGATCGCCGTCAACATCAGTCATATTAAAGGAGACAGCTACTGATTCCGAAAGGACACTTTGTAAGAAATGTTGATCAACGTCAGCATCTGTAGTAATGAAACATAGCATTGTCGCCATATTAGGATGAATCATCCCAACCCCTTTCGCCGCACCTCCCACTGTGACAGTCTTTCCATCGTGCATAAATGAAACCGCTCGCTCTTTATGCTTGGAATCTGTGGTCATTAT
>DTSF01000144.1:0-269 GCA_012965485.1 Dehalococcoidia bacterium | reverse complement strand
ACTCAGTACCACCATCATCAGAAAGCATTATATTGACGATATTTTGACGGATCAGTGCCATCGGAAGTTCCACTCCGATCATTCCGGTACTTGCCACATAAAGATCATCTCCAAACACACCAACATGACTAGCAGCCAAGGAAGCCAATTCTTCTGCGTCGGCCAGGCCCTGCGATCCTACACTGCAATTGGCACATCCGCTATTGGAAACAATCCCCCTTGAAATACCAGCCTTTTTTCTTTTACGGCTGGCTGTTACTGAAGGTGAT
>DTSF01000143.1 GCA_012965485.1 Dehalococcoidia bacterium | reverse complement strand
AGAAAATAGAGTATGGACAGATTTCGGCCGAGTCTGGTAAAGCTTCTGTGGAGTGGATACTCAAAGCTGGTGAATTAGCGGCTTCAGGCCAAATACAAGCTATATGCACAGCCCCAATCAATAAAGAAGCTTGTAACTTGGCAGGCCACAAAGATATAGGCCACATGGAAATTTTTCAAAGTCAGACAGGAGTAAGTCAAGTTGCCACAATGCTCATGGCAGGTGCCTTACGCGTAGTTCATTTGACCACCCATAAATCGCTCAGAATAGCTTGTGATTATGTAACTCGTGATAATGTTTTGGCAAAAATATCTTTGACGCATGACTATTTTGAGAAATGGGGATTTCCAAATCCTAGAATAGGAGTTTCTGCCCTAAATCCACATGCAAGTGACGGTGGACTATTAGGTGATGAAGAACGTATGCAGATTGGGCCGGCTGTTGAAGATGCCCGTTCTATGGGAATTGACGTTATAGGACCCATACCTGCCGACACAGTTTTCAATCAAAATATCGATGGTAAATATGATGTATGTATAGCTATGTACCATGATCAAGGCCATATCCCGATTAAGGTGCATGATTGGCAAAGAAGTGTCAGCGTAAATCTTGGATTGCCTTTTATTAGAACCTCTGTAGATCATGGCACGGCATTTGATATAGCTGGTAAAGGAATAGCAGACCATATAAGTATGATGGAATCAATCAATACAGCTGTATCCTTGGTAAGTGATAGTAAATTGCCAGGTAGTTAAAAATGATGGACTTGAGGGATGAATCATGACTATATCTTTTATTGGCGGTGGAGTTATGGCGGAGTCGTTTATAGCAGGTGTGTTAAAAGAAGGATTGTTTTCTTCTGATCAAATATATGTAAGCGATCCCATCGCCGATAGAAGGAAATACCTGACTGACACGTATGGAGTAAATTGTCTGAAAGAAAATATTGATATTTTGGAAAAAAAAGGAAAGATATTATTGGCAGTAAAACCGCAGACATTACCAGAGGTATACAAGGACCTTAAAGGAAAAATTTCTCCTGAGCGTCCAGTCATATCTATTGTCGCTGGAAGTAAATCCTCTGATCTTTCAAAAGGATTGGAACACCGGCAGATAATTAGAGTGATGCCGAACACACCTTCTCAAATAGGTAAAGGTATGTTGGTATGGACCTCAACAGATGAGGTTGATCCTACCGCTATTGGGGAGATCGCATCAATCCTAAAAACCTTAGGTGAAGAGTATTATGTTCACGATGAAAAATATATGGATATGGCTACCGCTCTAAGCGCTAGTGGTCCCGCATATGTATTCTTATTTATTCAATCTTTGATTGATTCGGGAGTGTATTTAGGAATGCCTAGAGATATGGCTAAACATTTAGTACTGCAGACCGTGTTGGGTAGTACTGAATTGTTATTGGAAAGTGGTGAACATCCTTCTGTTCTCAGTGATATGGTTACTTCACCTGGAGGCACCACAATAGAAGCTTTAGTCTCTATGGAGAATGATGGGCTTAGGGCTGCTGTGATCAACGGGGTCAAGGCTGCATTTGATCGCTCAGTTGAGTTAGGCAATTAACGTTGGCACTATATTTAGGAAATTTCCTGAACATCCTCGCAACAGTACTTTATTTTTCAATACTGGCTCGGGTATTGGTCTCTTGGTTTAATGTGTCCCCTGGTAGCCCGTTTTTCCCTGTGATTCGGCTGATTTATGCTATTACCGAACCTATCATGGGCCCGATAAGAAAAGTATTACCTAAAACTGGGATGTTTGATTTTTCACCAGTGGTGGCTTTGATATTACTGCATTTTATAAGAGTGATCGTGCGAAATTTGATTTAATATCCAATGGGTTTGCTGTGTTTTCGGATTCTATAAATTCAGATGTTTTGAGTTGTTTCAGGTTGGATAAATCGGGCACAAAGGTCTAAGCATGGGCAAGCGCACCCCCGTCGATGAATATCGTTTGACCATTTACAAAACCGCATGAATCCGAAGAGAGGTACACTAACATTTGTGTAAGTTCGTTTGGATGCCCCTTTCTTCTCGAGGGTATATATCGCTCCAATAAATCGGGTTCACTAGGATCTGACTTCTCCTTGGTGCTAAGCCACCCTGCGCCGATACCATTGACCCTTATTCCGTCCCGGCCCCACTCAAGTGCCAGAGAAGAGGTTAATTGGTGTATTGCTCCTTCAGAGGCACATGGGACCACAGAGTTCCACAAACCTCTCACAGCTAGGTCAGAGGTCATATTTACTATGCGACCTCTTTTATTCTTTAGCATAGTTCGCCCTACTGATTGGCAAGTTAGAAACATGGATTTGAGATTGAAATCCATTAGATTGTCAAATTCCGATTCTGTTACCTCTTCAAACCTTTTTCCAAAATTAACCTTGGCATTATTGACAAGGATGTCTATCGTCCCGAAGTCATCATTTATACTTTGAATAGATTTATCAATGGAAGTTTTGGACATTAGATTAGTTGTTTGGGTGATCACCTTACGTCCATAACCGGATGCCTTATTGCTGGCTTCTTCCATATCAGAATTATCTGATCCTATTATTGCTACATCGGCACCTGCCTCTGCTAAAGCACTGGAAAAAAACTTAGTCCAACCCCTACGATCGGCACTTATGACAGCTTTTTTACCTGTTAGATCCCATCCGTCTGGTGTACTCATTGTAGATCTGCTCCTTGAATTAGCGATGTTGGCTATATCGAAATTAAATTTCTAATGGTATCTCTGGTGCATGAAGAGTGGGTGCTATACCGCCAGCTAGACCACCACCATCGATGGCAAAAAACTCTCCATTCATATAATCCGAGGCCTCAGAGGCTAAATAAACTGCCAAGGGGCCCATTTCCGATGGTTGTCCAACCCGGCCAATTGGTATAAATCTTCCGCGCTGTTGGGATCTATCGCTATTTGGGTCGGTGACCTCTGTGGGGATAAATCCAGGGACTATGCAATTTGTGGTAATTCCATATCTGCCTAGGCTTGTTGCCATAGCTCTTGTTAAATTTACAATTCCCCCCTTTCCTGCAGCATATATGTAGTTGTCTCTTCCACCTCTAAACCCAAAACCGGATGACACGTGCACAATTTTTCCTCCACCATTGTCTGCCATATGCTTCGATATCTCTCTGGAACAGTAAAAAGCCGTAGAGAGATTTACATCAATTCCAATCTTCCAACTTTCATCGGTTATTTCCCAAATCGGTTTTGCAGAATCTTCTCTCACAATTCCAGCATTGTTGATCAGAACATCAACTTTTCCGAATTCTGCCAGTACAGTATCGAAAAGTGTTTTGATATCGGAGGTGTCTGTCGCATCAGTCGGGATAGCTAATGATCTACGCCCAAAACCTCGAACTAGTTTTGATACTTCTTCGATTGGTTCAAGCCTTCTTGCCGCAATTACCAGATCCGCTCCGGCTTGGGCCATGGCTAGGCACATTTCCTTACCTAAACCAGTACCTCCACCCGTTATGACAACTGTTTTGTTTTCTAAACTAAGTTTTTCAAGCATTTTCGTACTCCAAAATTGATAAGGATCGATTTATCACAATATTTTTCGCCCTTCTGCTAAAGTTACCTCACCAGCATTAGCCGTGAAAAGTGAACCGTCCCTTTTCCGGATTCTTAGTCCACCATCATCACTGATCGATTCGGCCAACCCAACCAAAACATTTTCATTGGAATTTTTTCCGAATGACAAGGTTACTTCTTCTCCTATCGTGCTCAATTTGTCAGACCACCGTTGGGTTAAAGACGCCCCGTCACTAATTTGAGAATGATAAAAATTTAATTGTTTTATAAGCTTTCTTAGAATTACGGAACGGCTTATATACCTTCCTTTCTCACATTTAAGAGACGTTGCTGTCTCTTCAATATCAGTTTGGGCTTTTACGTCGAGATTGACGTTTAATCCAATTCCGATCACGGAAGATACTACTTTTTCACCTTCTAGTACTGTTTCGATTAGTATTCCTGCAATTTTCTTGCCGTTGATTTGAACATCATTAGGCCATTTAATACTTCCATCGACTCCTAGGGTTTGTTCGCAGGTAGCTAGCACTGCCATCGATGCGAAAATATTAAGGTATTTTAGTTCCTGTTGGTTGGATCTAAGTAGTACCGACATTTGGATGTTGTCTCCACTCGGAGATACCCATTTCCTGTCGAACCTACCTCTGCCGGATTCCTGGTAATTTGCTGACACTATGGTTCCGTCTGGCTCCCCTAAAATAGCCAAACGGTTACAGGCTTCCATCGTAGAATTTATTTCTCGCACATGGTGTATGGTTTGCCCAATTTGCATTTTCTTTTTTTACCGTTGATTAGTAGAAATGAACCTTGGCTAAATTTCACTTTAATAAGTTTAGCGCAACGAGTAATTCTGACTAGTATACTCAGGTTGATAATGATATTTATGCCAACTACAATGTGGTTTGAACGGCTTTCGAGTAGCGCCATGTTGAAACCTGCCATGCTTACCGTTTGCCGGAGATAAATAGTTATTCTAATTGGAGGATTCATATTCATGAAAGTGCTTGATGCTGTAGCAAGGATATTAAAAGCTGAAGGAATTGAGTGGGCAGGATGCTTTCCATCTAATACCCTGATTGAAGCAGTGGCCGAAGTGGGAATCAATCCAATCATGTTCCGTCAAGAACGAGGAGCAGCAATGGCGGTGGATGGGTTTAGCCGCATGAAAAACCGAGAAGAGTTTGGAGTTTTGATAACCCAGGGTGGACCGGGCGCTGAGAACACGATGGGAGGGTTGGCGCAGGCCTATGCGGATAATGTGCCAATTCTTTATCTTCCCGGTGGCCCCGCAGTGTCAGCCCGATCGGTTAAGCCAAATTTTTCCCCAGCAAGAACTTATGAATCAGTTTCAGTGTCTGCCGAAGTAATATTTCAACCCGGTCAGGTAGCATCTATTATGCGGAGGGCCTTCCACGCCCTAAGAAACGGTAGGCCAGGGCCTGTTATTGTTGAGATTCCCGCAGACGTTGGTGAGATGGAGGTAGATGATTCAGTCGTTTCTTCTTACTCTCCTCCAAAGAGGCATAAATTTGCTCCAGATCCAGCAGAGATTAAGGAGGCGGTTAGATTGTTGCTTGCAGCGAAAAAACCTGTGATCTGGTCAGGGATGGGTGTTTTGATGTCAGGAGGATCTCCGGAGCTCACGGAATTGGCTGAGATTGCCCAAATCCCAGTTTACTGCACGATGCCTGGTAAATCCGGGTTCGACCAAAGACATCCGCTCGCTCTTGGATCTGGAAGTTCTGCAACATCGTTACAGGCAAGGACATGGCTTCAGGAATCAGATGTTTTATTTGGTGTGGGGACTAGTCTTACGCGGACTAGCTATGGGCAACCGATACCAGATGGGAAAGTGATGATACATAATACTGAGACCGTGGCCGATTTGAACAAGGATTTTAATGTTGATGTTGGGTTGGTCGGCGATACAAAACTTACCCTCGGTATGATGGTAGATGAAGTCAAGGCTCAACTTGCCGGGGAAGACAGGAAAGGCTCCTCAGAATTGTCAGATCAAATTGCTGAAATAAACAATAAATGGATGGCAGAATGGAGCGAAGCTCTTAACTCAAATGAGGTACCAATTACTCCTTACAGGGTCATTGGCGAGATGATTAATGTTCTTGATAAAGAAAATAGTATAGTGACGCATGACGCTGGAGCTCCAAGAGACATCATAATGCCTTTTTATCCTGGCACAGTGCCCCATAGTTATGTTGGGTGGGGTAAAACTACCCACTTAGGGTATGGAATTCCACTAATGACTGGTGTGAAAATGGCATGTCCGGATAAATTCTGTATAAATATTATGGGCGATGGAGCCTTTGGTATGTCGGGCTTGGACATAGAAACTTCTGTTCGGGCAGGTGCACCAATAACAACAATTGTTTTAAACAATGGAGGCATGGCTACCTACCCGGGTGGATATCCGACAGCAAGGGAATCTTTTGGCACAACTTACATGACCGGTGATTATGCCAAGATTGCTGAGGGCCTTGGAGCGGTTGGGATAACGGTGACAAAGCCCGAGGAGATAGCTTCAGCCTTGGAACAGGCAATACAATTGAATGCGGATGGCAAAACGGTACTCATAGATGTCCATTCAAATATGGAAGATCGGCGATCAAATTTTTAATTGCATATCCTGATAATTGCTTAAAGGGGGAGTCTCAAAGACTCCCCCTTGTCACTTGATAATATTAACCGAAGCATACTTCTTACCTAAGAAAAATCATATCTCCGAGTGTTATGAGATCAACAATTCAAGGCAATACTAATGTTGTGAAGGGAATTGCCATCCTAATATTGGCCATACTTATATCATTATTTACGGTATTTCTTGCTACAGGCCTTTCTAATAGAACTTCTGTAACGGGAAGGAGCGGCGAGCAATTGATAGGAAAAAAGTCACCCGACTTTCTTGCTGCTAGTATAGGTGGAGGTCCAGTATCTATATCAAATTATCTCGGTTCACCAATTGTTCTGAATTTTTGGGCCTCTTGGTGTCCACCATGCAGAGATGAAACACCCCATTTTGAGAAAATTTGGAGATTGCATCGACAAAAGGATGTGGTATTACTAGGAATAAACGTGCAGGATACTTCGGCCGATGCTGATGAATATATTAAGGAATTTGATGTCACATTTACCAATGCAATAGATAGAGATGGAAAAATAATGGTGGACTATGGGGTGACTGGGCTACCAATTACATTTTTTATAGATCGGGACGGCATTATTATAGGCCGATGGGTTGGTTCAATCGGTGAGTCAAGTTTGAAATCGAGAGTTGAGGCATTAGAAAATGACTCATTTCGGAATATATATGGCTCTGATAAAAACCAAGATGGATTTAGGAGGTTTAACTGATGGTCGATACCTGCAGGCAGATCAAATTTAATCATTACGGCGTAGGACTAAATTGTTCGGCATGGGGTGATAGATCTAATCCTTCAATGCTTTTGCTGCACGGCCTGCAAGACTGCGGTAGGAGTTGGGAACTATTTGCCCAATCCATGTCTAGCGAATACTGGGTGGTGGCGTTGGATAGCAGAGGTCATGGCGACAGCGACCATACTCCCGGGCATTATACATTCCTAGATTATGTATCCGATGTGGAAGCAACTATTTCGAATTTAGACATTGAAAATCCAATATTGATTGGGCATTCAGCCGGAGGGAGATATGCCTTTTCATATGCAGCTCACAACCACAAACAGGTCAAAGCGTTAGTAGTTGTTGATATAGATCCGGCCGCAGTCAACGAGTCGTCAGGTTCAATGTTTGAAAGGTATAAAAACGAATCTGACGAACGGGATACTTTTGAAGACTTTGTCGATAAAATATGGTCCAGACAACCCCAGTCTTCAGAAGAAATGGTCAGATTTCAGGCTGAAGTAATGACGGTATCAAAAGCTGATGGAGGGTGGGTATGGAAAAGAGACAGAAACCTAATCTACGAGTACGAACGACCTGATCTTTGGGAGACTTGGAGAGAAGTCGATTGTCCCACTGTCATAATCAGAGGCAGACAAAGCACACTTTTGACCCATGAAACAGCTGTGAAAATGAGAGAGGAGTTGGGCGACTGTAGACTGGCTGAACTTGAAGGTGGAGGCCACTGGTTTTATCAGGAATCCCCTGGTTCTTTTGAATCTACCGTTAAGTGGTTCCTCAATTCTATTTAGGGACAATTGTTATCGGCCTGTGAAATTGGGTTTTCTCTTCTCAACGAATGCTTTCACACCTTCTTTGTGGTCCGATGTTTGACGGGCAATATCTTGAGCGGGTCCGGCGAGTTTTAAACTTTCCTCGAGGTTAGTGTGCAGTGATTCATGAATAAGCTTTTTTATCAAAGCCATCGAATAAGTAGCTCCGGATGCTATTCGGTGGGCCAGATCCATAGTTTCATTCATTAGCTGATCGTGCGGGATCATTTTGTTCACTATGCCAAGCTCTAAAGATTCTTCAGCTGAAACTATTTCTCCCGTATATTGGAGCATGAAGGTTTTTCCTAAACCTATCATACGGGGGAGTTGCCAGCAGGAACCATCGGCAGGTATCAATCCCCTTCTGACGAACATCTCGGAAAACTTGGCATTGGTAGAAGCAAACCGTATGTCGCAAGACAAAGCTATGCCCATCCCTAGGCCAATAGCCGACCCGTTCACGGCGGCTATTGAGGGTTTTTGTAGATTGTGCAATCGCAGTGGCATATAACGTACGCCCTCTATCAAGTCCCTCGGCCTTGCATTTAACGCTGATTGCTTGTCCCAGGCTTGATTCAAGAGGTCCCATGGCGTGCTATCACTCGGTATAGCTTTAGCCTCAGAAGACTCGTTAGCGTCATTCATGGTTTTGACATTGGCTCCTGAGCAGAAGGAGGGATCTGATCCAGTTAAAACCAACGCGCGGAGTGCAGGAGATGATTCAAATCTGTCGATCTCTTCTTCCAGCTCCTTCATCATTTCCAATCCTATGGCGTTCCTTGTTTTAGGGTCATGCATGGTTAGTATTAGAACGCCTTGATCGCTTTCAGATTTTATGTAGGTCCCGCTCATCTTATCCTCCAATTGAAATTCTTACTTAATGAATTTTGACTTGTTGTGATTAACTGGACATAAACCGAGCAATTTCATCAGTCTCAAATTTTGGTAGATCATGTATGTGCTGATTTTCAGCCATTTTTAGTCCATAGCCTAAATCTTTCATTACCCCGATTTTAGTTGCTTTTATCCCATTTTTATTTAGGTTTTTTAATATAGGGGAGTCATACTTCGGGTGTGCACATATCAATAAAGACCCAGAGGCTATCATCCCGAGTATGTTAAGGCCCAGAAGGTCTGAGAATTGTTTAGCTTGGGGTATCTCAGGAATGTCCTCTCTAATTATGTGCATACCTAATTTAGAGGCATATGAAAGCTCCATTAGACCACCCGCGATTCCGCCTTCTGTGATGTCATGCATGGCAGTTATTTCCCCTGATTCTATTGCTATAGATGCATCTTTTACCACGCTGATGCCTGGGTTATATATGAGGTTTTGTGATTCATAAATTAAGCTTTCTTCAATGCCGTTTTCTCTTAATTTTGTTACTGCCTCGTTGGCCAAAATTGCGCAACCCTCAATTGGGATGGCTTTAGTTAGGATAATTGAATCTCCAATATTCGCCCCCGAAGATTTTATCTCCCTACCTTTTTTAACCTCTCCTAGCATTACCCCTGATATCAAAGGTCGATCTATTCCTACGGTAATTTCTGTGTGGCCACCGATAATAGATACATTTAATTGCCGGCAGGCCTCTGTGATATCTTGAAAGATTCGGTTTATAGAAGTTTCGTTATAATTTTCCGGTAAAAGTATTGTTGTCATCATCCATTTTGGTTCGCCTCCCATTACAGCCACGTCGTTGGCATTTATATTTACCACATACCAACCGATATGGTTTGTTGTGAATGTTATTGGGTCGGTTGTTGCGACAAGATATCGATCTCCCATATCAATTAAGGAGGCATCTTCCCCGGGCGTTGGTCCTGCAACAACCCGTGGGTCCGTTGACCTAAGGTTAGTCAGAACCTTTTCTAAGTGTTCTATTGGCAACTTACCAGCTTTCACATGGACAATCCATCGCTGCTTTGAGATATAGAGGTGCTATTATAGCTGCGATATGATAAAAGCGATTTTTTTTGATCTGTATGGAACTTTAGCGGGATTCAAACCATCGCGATATGAAATTCAATCTCAGGCCTGTGACAAGTTTGGTATCTCGTTAACTCAACAAGGTGTTCTTAGGGGCTATGGCCAGGCTGATGCCTTCATGACGGAGCAGAATATATCTCATCCCTTGCGGCAAATGTCAGAAATTGAACGGCACAAATTTTTCTGTGAATATGAAAGAAGAATTATAAGAGGTTCAGGCATAGATGTAGATTTGGAGACTGCTGGGGAAATATGGAATACAGTCAGGGCCATTCCATATGACATGACTATTTTTGAAGACGTTTGGCCTGTTTTGGAGGAATTGAGGTCTCGAGATATATGCCTAGGATTACTGTCGAATATGAATCGGTCGGGAAGCGAATTATTGGATGAATTTAATCTGTCAAAACATATGCAGTTTGCCGTGACTTCTTTGGAATTGGGTGTTGAAAAACCCAATCCTCTAATGTTTAAGAAGGCCTTGGAGGTCGCCTGTGTCTCTGAGTTGGAGGCAGTTCATGTCGGCGATCAGATTGGTTCAGATGTTGACGGCGCTGAAAACTCTGGCCTGCGACCGATATTAATTGACAGGGACGGAAATCACTCTGGGTTCTCTCGATGTCTGAGGATTTCCAATATGGGACAGTTATTGGATGCTTTAAATTCCTTGGCCGAAGATTTTAGGTAGATGCTGTGGATTTGATTAACTCTTCAGACATTCTTGATTGAAATTCCCCTAATTTCTCAACTACCTCTACAAGGCTGTCTTCCCAATTGTCACCAAGTTCATTTAAAGTGGATCTTATCTGCATATTACCTATAGTCCATCCGGGACCAATTAGGTTTTGCAGCGCAATTCTCATTCCTCCCACCTCAAAGGGGAACTGAATAACCAGTTTTCCCCCTGTTTTTCGAATATATTCCATACCAGTTAACGATGCTTTGATCTTGAGCCTAACAGTAAAAAGAAGGTTTAGAGCTTGCCAGGGTAGTGGGCCGAACCGATCCTTTAACTCTTGCTCTATCAAGTCAGTTTCATCCAATGTGCGACATTTGATCAATTTTTGATATATATCTAAACGTGAAGGAAGATCTTCTATGTAGTCCTGAGATATTCCAGTAGGAATTCCCAAATCTATGCTTACTGTATTAGGTTGGCGAGAGCTGGGGTGATTTGGATCATCTGATGGAATATCTTGAGATCGTAAATCTTCAACAGCTGTTGCTAAAAGCCGAGTGTAAAGTTCGAAACCGACAGCATGGATATGACCACTTTGCTCGGCTCCCAGTATGTTTCCGGCCCCCCGGATTTCTAAGTCCTTCATAGCTATTTTGAAACCTGAACCGAGCTCTGTTGCCGATAACATTGCCTTTAGCCTTCTTTCGGCCGATTCCGTCATGGTGTGACTTTTAGGTATGAGTAGATATGAATAGCCTCTTTTAGAACTCCGGCCGATCCTTCCTCTTAGTTGGTAAAGCTGTGCTAGTCCAAATGAATCTGCTCGGTTTACTATCAATGTGTTTGCATTAGCTATATCTAATCCAGATTCTATTATTGTTGTACAGAGCAAAACATCGGTTTCACCTTGCGAGAAAGCTAGCATTGATCTCTCTAGCGCTTTTTCCGACATCTGACCATGAGCGATGCCTATTTTCGCATCTGGGACCAAGTTTCGAATATATTCGGACATATATTCGATGTTATAAACTCGATTGTGCAAAAAATACACTTGTCCTTGACGATCCATCTCTCTAAGTATCGCCTCTCTAATCAGTTCGTCACTAAATTCCGACACATAGGTTTTTATTGGTAGCCTTTCTTCTGGAGCGCTTTCTATTGTGCTCATGTCTCTGACTCCGGCCAACGACATATGTAACGTCCTTGGTATAGGGGTGGCAGAGAGCGTTAGAATGTCCACTTGGCTTCGCATTTGTTTGAGTCGTTCTTTATGTACAACCCCAAATCGTTGTTCTTCATCAATTATCACCAGACCTAAATCCTTGAATCTGACATCTTTCTGAATTAGTCGGTGTGTGCCAATACATATGTCGACTGTTCCATCCATTAAGGCTTTTAAAATTTCCTTTTGAGCCATATTTGATTTGAATCTGCTCAATACAGATAAGTTGACAGGGAAAGCATTCATCCTTTCGGAGAAAGTTTCGTAGTGTTGTTGTGCCAGGACTGTGGTTGGTACTAACACAGCAACTTGCTTTCCATCCATTACGGTTTTG
>DTSF01000142.1 GCA_012965485.1 Dehalococcoidia bacterium | reverse complement strand
ATATTCCTTGCGAATATTAACAACATCCTATGCTCAGGCGGTAGTACCTTCGATCCGAATGGAAATCGAATGATGGCATGGGTCAGTACGAATGGAGCTCAAAACAATTTTATTTACAACTTAGAAAAGTCCATTTTAAGTGATATATCCCTATACGAAAAACATGATAAGCATGTGATTCTCACTAACACACGGTGTGATTGGAAATCGTACTGTAAGGGGTAGACAAATGGGGTAGGCACGAAGGGGTGTCACGTAGCATTCTCGCTGATGCGAACCGTGGATGGGGCAGGGCCTCTATAGAGGGTGGTTACGGTTTCCGACCAATGAATAGCTATAATGCGCATATGACACAGAACACTGAAAACAGCATGGAAACAACAAGGGTTGTTGGTAGGCCTTTTCCGAAGGGAACGAGTGGAAATCCTGGTGGTAGGCCACGGGGACTTGCTGCCTATGTGCGAGAGAACACTGACGGTGGTGCGGTGTGAGAGCAGGCGCAATTTATTCAGGCCGCTAACGCAATTCTCAACCTCAATGCAAAGTGTGGACGGGCCTCCCCCTTCTCCACCATGAACCCAAGTCGACATCTATCTCAGTCTGATTGGCGAGAGGCAGATGTCCGTTTGGCCCTGTCGTACATTTCAAGGGGTGATGTTCAGACCATAGATTCTATGGTGAAACAGCACCCGATCATACTCTCCAATAGGAAGTTGGATCATTTCAAGACACCAGTCAGCCACTGATAACCTCCAATGTAGCTGTATGCGCATCAGGAGAAACAAGGTTCACGAAGGAACGTATGTCCTCAAGATGACTCGTCATCTGTTGGGATGAAATTCCTTCCGGACCATAAACGGTGAAAAACACCTCTGAGGTATCAGGTGTGATGGGTGTACGGTTATCAGGACCGTAGATTATCGATGATATTACTCCCTTGTTATCAGAGATAAACATGTCGGTGGGGCTAAGAATCTGCACTTTACCATTCATGCTAGTGTACGACTCATGACCTTTGGCAACGTCTAGCACAACAGGAAGTTGAACTGTCGACATATCGTGTCCGGCAGTCAGCAACTGATTCTTCAACTCGGCCGCGAACATGGCGCTCACCAGCGCGGAAATGCGTGGTAAATTCCTATTCTTGAAAGCGACGGATTCAATCTGCAACTGGACGTGATACGTCTTCTTGAATTTTCGGTAATACGCGGCATATGCCTGCACAGCAGGCAACTTTCGGATCGACGCCCGCCCGTCTTCAGAAAAATTATTACGAATCTCCGACTCTATTTCGCTCATTTTTGCGTCAAGGTCGGGATGATTGGCCGGGTTGACCGTGTTCATCATTGATAGAACACCAACTGAGGCGCCAAAATAAGCCTCTTTCCATTCTTTGGTTACTTCAAGAATTTCTGCCCATCTCCTTTACTCTCCCAACAGCCATATCCTTACTAATACTAAAAGCTCCGGATGCCGGATAATTATAGTGCAACATCCCTAGACCCGTCCTGTTGTTAGTGTGGAATCCACTGACAGTTAATTCACTAACTGCTTCTCTATATTTTTTGTGACCAGGGTCTGTATTGAGGATCGAAGTATTTTCTGCCAGCTCTTCTAATGTCTCAACAGGAGAAGTAATCCTGATAATATCTAAATCGGAAGCTAAGGGTCTACTGACCATCGGTCTACCTTCAATTTTGTCTCTCCACTCTAATAAGGCTTCCACAAATAGTATAGTTCTCCAATATACAGATTCAAAAGATCACATTAGAATCCTCCGAAGAACACAAATGCAATCTCAAATACCTTGCCAATTAAATACGATGTGATCATAAGGAAAAACCATGAAGTACGACACCATAATTATTGGTTCAGGCTCAGCTGGCTCAATTCTTGCAACTAGGCTCACTGAAGACCCTAACCATTCTGTATTACTACTCGAGGCTGGAGACGATTTTTCAGAAATAGATAGTCTTCCAGAGGAAGTCAAATACGGTTACAAAACTAGTAATGAAATCTGGACGAGCGAGCATAACTGGCAATTTACTGCTCGTGGCACCGAAGCCGCCACCGCCATCGATATCCCAAGGGGTAAGATAACCGGGGGGTCTAGTGCCATAAACGGCCAAATCTTCCTTAGAGCGATACCAGAAGACTTCGACGACTGGGTGTCATGGGGAAATGACAAGTGGAGTTTTCAAGACGTGCTCCCTTACTACAATAAGATAGAAACAGACATGACTTACCAGGAAAACCCAGGGGATTTCCATGGTTCAGAAGGACCAATAATTTGTCATAGATTTCCAGAAGAAGAATGGCTTCCGGGATCGAAAGCTTTTCTTGATGCCTGCTTAGAATCGGGTTATCCGTATTGTGAAGATGCAAATCTTCCAGACACCGGTGGGGTGGGACCGATACCTCTAAATAATCCAGACGGTATCAGATGGTCAACAGCAATTGGTTATCTAAGTATGTCTCGATCAAGACTTAATTTGACCATCAGGGCAAATGTGTCTGCCAAAAAGATCTTATTTGACACCTCTAATGACAACCCTCAGGCATACGGTGTAGAAGTCCTATCGCAAGGCGAAAATTTTACAGTAGAAGGTCAAGAGATCGTGCTTTGTGCTGGAGCTATTGGAAGTCCCCACCTACTTTTGCTCTCCGGAGTGGGACCAAAATCTGATCTGGCAGAACACGGGATAGAATGCGTATTTGATTCACCTGGAGTAGGTCAAAATTTAAGAGATCATCCGTTGCTCCCTTTGAAATGGGCCACAAAACCAAGTCTTACATTGGATCCATTTGGCCCCAGCGGGCAAATTCTTCTGAGATACACTGCGAATCAATCATCTTTGAAAAATGACATGATCGTATATTTTGGAGCTGTAACCAGCAAAAGAAGAGACCAAGGTGGAGCCAAGTCAGAACCAATCGGAATAGGGGCTGGCTTAGGTTTAAATCTCGCATTATCGAAAGGTGAACTTAAACTATCAACCACAAACCATACCGACCAACCATATCTTAACTATAACCTGTTGGATGACCCCGAGGATATGAGAAGGTATCGCGACGGGGTAAGAATGCTTATATCATTAGAAGCCCACCCTTCGATGCGTGAACTGGTCGATTACCGCCTGGAACCAACTGACGAAGATCTTGCCACTGATGAGAACCTTGATGGTTGGATTAGAAAAAATGTAGGGACTGGTCATCACGTTTCATGTACGAACAAAATGGGACCTGAGTCTGACCCTATGGCCGTGGTCGATCAACACGGCAAAGTCTATGGAGTTAAAAATCTCAGAGTTGCAGATGCCTCAATAATGCCGGATTGTGTGAGAGCTAATATAAACGATGTTCATTCTTTATCTGAAAAAGAGATAGTCTGAGCC
>DTSF01000141.1 GCA_012965485.1 Dehalococcoidia bacterium | reverse complement strand
ATACGTCGCAGAAAACACAACCTTATGTATCTATATTTGAACATAAACTGCCTCAAGCCCTCTATACCTCTGCTCACTATCCATCCCAAATCCAACCAACCATCGATCACTTTTAAGTTGAAACCCGCAAAAACGAGGAACTATTTCCTTAGGCTGGTTTTTTTCCCGATCTATTAACACAGCCAAATCCACTTTTTGGAGTCCCCTTGATTGTATGTCTTTCATTAATTTCATCATGGTAATCCCGGTATCCAGTAAGTCATCCACTACGACTGTTGGTGCTTGGAAATCAACCCGATTGTCAAAAGTTTTGGGGAATTCTATTGTAGGTTCGGTTAAAATTTCATCGCTGGAATAAGCTGATGCAAATATTGGAGACACTAACCATCTACCAGGTCGTATCCTCTCCAGTTCTGACAAAAGGGAAGCCGAGAATTGCATTCCTCCCGTCATTACTGGTACTACATTGACGGTACTCAGGTTATCGTAATACTCAGCCATTGATTGAGCCAAAGAGGCAACCGCCGATAATATTTCATGCTTAGAATATAGTATTTCTAACCCATCCAATTCAGGATCTATATTTCGAGCCAATTAATTCTCCTAAATAAGTCGTTTACTGAGCCCAATGCCGCATTGATACCACTCCCAATCTCCATAGCCGTTGAAATGATTCGCCTAAAGCCGAGGGCGCTCTGGCAGTTATGAATCGACCAAATACACTATTTTTCAGAAGCAGGTATTGAATTTTTCTATGATTGATAAATAGCAGCGTCATGATCATCAAGGGAAATGGAATTATGGGGAGGACTTGAGAAAGTTGAGGGACTGTAACATTGGGAGAATCAGCAGGGTTAACTTTGTCAATTGTTATAAGTTCCCCACCTGTCTTATTAACAGCATACGAGGCACCTTCGAAGTGTGCTTGAGACCACCCATGATCATCCTGTGGCCCAACCAGTATCAAACCCAATTTGAACGAGTCGCTATCAATACCGCCACTGCTAGAACAAGCCCCTAAAGACAAAAGTAAAATCAATATTAGAGGCAACAATCTGAAACGCATAAGAGCTTCTTCTTTGATTTGAACCCTACTTTGACGGTCATTTTTGACAAAATTAGCAAAACATTTATTTGTCATTAATTATGCCCACACAAGTCTATGCTTCAATTTAAGTTAGTGGATCTCGGAACTGCTAAACCTTTGTAAACTGTGAGCATATTTTCTAAAGGTATGGCATCACTTCTTCAGCGAACAACTTCATGGAATGTTGCACCACTTCCGTGGTATTTCTTCCCCTTCTGTTAAATTCCAATATACATTGATCCATTCCTGGAATTCTGTCTTCCAATTCCTTCAAACTTTCTATGCACCCTTCCGGACTATCATAAATGCAGTGTTCAACTGCTGTTTCAAAATTCCAAGACCCCCAACCTCCAGCACCTGATGAGAAATCATGCCGGCCCCCTCCTATTGCCGAAGAATGCACTGGAGGGCCATCACCAATCACATCACTATCAAGCCAATTCTTCTGCATCAAGTCATGGGCTTTTTCTCGAGTCTCAGCCACAAAAAGAGAAACTACAACGTGAAAAGGTTGAGGGTTACCATTCGCTGCACCTTCGTTTATATTAGCTTTGAAAGTTTTTATATGTGCCGCCAGGTTTGATATTGATTGGCTTAAAGTTATTCCAACTACACCCAACCCATTCTGAGCAGCAAATTTGAAGGACCCATCACTATTTGCCGCCATCAAAAGCGGTGGATAGGGGCCTTGAATCGGCTTTGGAAGAACTGGCACATCATGGAAGTCCCAATAGTCTCCCTTGAAATTTAGTCGGCCTTCAGCCCAAGCATGTTTGAGGACATCAGAATATTCGGAAACCATTGCTCTACTTTCGTCACCGTCTATTTCTGAAGATACTCCCATTACCCGGCTAGACGGGCCACCCCATCTACCACCTATGCACAAATCCAATCTACCTTGCGTCAAAATATCGCAAGTTGCTACTTCAGTAGCTAAATTTAGTGGGTGGTGCATTGGAACCTGGGTCGCTAGAGTACCAAAACGGATTCTTGTTGTATGCTGCGCCGCCGCCGCCACCACCAATAAAGGTTCTGACATAGGCCTCGTCGGATAAAAAGGTGCTTCTGCCAACCAACCTTCAACAAAGTCCAATTTTTCAGCCAAAATCAACTCTTCTATGGTTTCCCAGTGTCGACGTCCTACATCTGACCCTTCATATCCAGGAACTTGCCAAAATACTCCAAATTTCAAATCGTCTAACTCCTGGAATTTATTCGACTGGGATAGCTATGGATACTCTGGTCCTGTCACCAACCGCCTTCGTGGTGTGACCTTGTCCCGTTAAATCTTCAGCGAGCATCATATCTCCAGGGCCCAAGGTATACACAGTCCCATCTCCCAGACCTATTTCGACTTGACCTTCCAAGGTAACTATAAATTGCTTTCTTGGGGCCACATGCCAGTCAATGAAATTTCCGGGTTCATGCCTTCGAAAAATAATACCTGTTGCTAGCATATCAGCAGGCGGCGAATACTCTACCATATGAGACTGTCCGTCATCTCCAGTGAAAATTCTGTAAAACATTCCTTAACCCCCTAATCCAGAAATTTCTTTGTTTACACCGAATATTTTTTCGTATTTGATCATCAAGGATACAGAGCACTTAATGAATAACAATATATCGCTCCTTCTGAAGTTTACATTTGGGGGCCTATATCTAGCTTCCATTCACCTGATGTAGCTGAAGGGGATATTTTGCATTTAATCTTTTTTTTCAACGATTTGGGGAGGGCGTAGGTACCAACCATATGGGAGGAGGTTAAAAGAGTGGTTCCAACTCCATCTTGAGCCTCATTCATCGCTTCATCGACACGAGATATTTGTTCCGAAATAGATAAATTAGTCATATCCACAGTTTCTTGAGATTTCCCCATCTTAGGGAAACCTTTTGATCCATTGGACACCCAAATATGCTCCCACAGCTAGCCCTACGGCATATACCCATCCATTCAGGGCCAAAGATGGGACGGCCGAAAAGAAAGCCCCCAATGTACAACCTAAACCAAGACCAGCACCGTATCCCATAATCACCCCTCCCACTATCGACTGCACATATCTAACGGGGGTTTGTGGAATTCTCAATTTGAACTCACGAGCAAACACAGCTGATGCCAACGCTCCAGCCACAATACCAAAATTTAGAAAAAATCCGCTGGTGAACCAAGATCCTTCTGCCACTGTCATGGCACATGCCCCTAACCCCTCCATACCCTTCAAATGTAACTCTTGAAGTCCCAGGCTACTGCTTAAAGATGTCGTCCATCGGGATATTTCTCCAACAACCCCTAAAGGCCTAAACCTGATAAACAATA
>DTSF01000140.1 GCA_012965485.1 Dehalococcoidia bacterium | reverse complement strand
ATGCCCTCCTAAAGAGAGATGATTTTATGGCCGACAATATGTCACACACCATCCAAAATAACTGAAAAACATTAAGTGCACCAGCGGGAAAAATTCTCGACGGCAGGTTAGGAGATTAAGATGGATAAAGCACTAAAAGGCGTGAAAATTATCGATATGAGTCGAGTACAAGCCGGCCCGTCGTGTGCCCAGCTTATGGGTTTTCTTGGAGCCGATGTAATAAAACTCGAAGACACAGCTGGTGGAGATAACACACGTGTTGACATGGCTCACATTAAAGGTGTTGACAGTGTTTATTACACGATCTTTAACGGTAATAAGCGTGCCATGACATTGAATCTCAAATCCCCTGAAGGTACTGAGATAATGGATAAGCTGGTCAAATGGGCTGACATTATTTTGGAGAACTTTTCTTCAGGCGTTATGGATCGGCTGGGGTTCGGTTATGAGAGATTAAGGGAAATTAATCCTGGAATAATCTATGCCAGTATCAAAGGATATGGGGATTATGGCCCATACAGCTCCTACAAGGCTTTTGAATATACGGCACAAGCCATGGGAGGATTAATGGCGGCAAATGGTTTGCCTGACGGTCCACCGATGGGAACTGCGGCTGGTATCGGTGACTCTGGTACTGGCCTCCACATGGCTATAGGTATTCTTGCTGCCCTGAGACAGAGAGATAAAGACGGAGAAGGACAACGTGTGGAGGTGGCTATGCAAGATGGGGTAGTCAATTTAATGAGAATCCGTTTAATCAGAAGCCTTAGTACCTCTGAGCCTAACGAGAGAGGAGTTGTCTTAGGAAAAACTAATATCCCACATACATTTGCCTGTAGCCCTGGTGGATACGACGACTATGTAATGATCCACCTGAGAGGATATATGTGGGAAACGGTACTGGCCGTTATGGGTAGAGAGGACCTGATAGGGGATGAACGTTATATAGACGAGCAGGCTCGAAACAAGAGACCAAAAGAAGTTGTTGACATAATCACATCCTGGACTTCCACCAAGTCTAAATACGAAGTATTTCATGAGATGGCCGCCGCCGGGGTATGGTGTGGGGCCGTAATAAGCCCAGAAGAGGTTATTACAAACGAGCATTTGATAGCGAGAGAAATGGTTGTGGATGTCGCCGATGATGTGAGAGGTGATTATAAAATGATTGGGTGCCCAGTTAAACTTAGTCGCTCTCCTGTAGAAGTCACGAGAGCCCCAATGTATTCAGAGCACACAGAGGAGATACTAACTAACATAGTTGGTATGGCCAGCGAAGATATATCTTACTTGAAGCAAGAAGGGGTTATAGTGTGACGCTCCATGCTCTTAGACGCGAACCGGTCAGAGTGGGGCGGCCCCTTTATATTGGTATGCAGTGGCTCGGACTATTTTTCAACAAATATATTCCATTTACCTCATATGAAAATGCCTTATAGAGGTATTACATCCTAATCTAATTCAATAGAATGTATGTGAGCTACAACTGAAGGATAACGTGTGATATCGTCTCTATCAGATATAAAAATGATTATTGAACCATCAGGCGACCATTCAGGATTTTCATCATGCACAAGCATTTCGGATTCAGGATCATTAAACTTGAAATTGTCGCTGTTATTGGTTATACGAGTTAGGTCGGATCCGCGGCATCCATAACATATATGTCTCGGTTATAGGCTGTCCAACCGCCATGGGTAAGAAACACAACGTCAAATGCCAATTTTAAACCATCAGGTGACCAACTAGGATTAGAATTTTGCCTTTCGTCCTCCGGCTCGCCACCTGTTAGTTGAATTTTGCTGGAGCCATCTGAATTCATGACCCATATTTCAGATGTAATATCATGTTCGGAGACAAATGCTATTTTTGAACCGTCGGGAGAAAAACTAGCAAATCTATTAAATGCGTCATCAGAATCTGATTCTTTTACGTATGAGGTTGCCTTATGCGTTCTAGAAATAGCAGTTCTCACATTACTGACCCCAGATATTGTCGATGTGTAAGCAGGACTTAAATTAAGGAACGAAACCTCGCATCTCTACCACACGGGCAACGCGGTTAATACCTACCATCAGGGCTGCTTCCCGCATAGAGACTTGCTGTCGATTGGCCTGCTCTCTCACAGCCCTGTAAGCGGTGGACATAATTTGTCCCAACTCTGTATTTACCCGCTCCTCTGACCAGTGATGCTGGTATAGATTTTGTGTCCACTCGAAGTACGAGACCACCACACCTCCTGCGTTCACCAGTATGTCAGGTAAGACCGGTATGCCTCGATTAGCCAGTATCTCGTCCGCCTCAGGAGTCAAGGGATGATTAGCCGCCTCCACGACAAGTCTCGCTTTCACCTTCCCCGCGTTATCAGCATTAATCACCCGATCGATGGCTGCAGGTACCAAGACGTCGCATTCAAGCCCTAAGAGCTCTTCGTTTGTAAGATCCTCTCCGCCTGGGAAACCTGCTACAAAGCCTGATTCAACAACGTGTTTGGATAGAGCTTGTACATTCAGCCCGCTGCTGTTGAAAACGCCTCCGTTGGCATCGCTTACTGCAGTGATTACACAGCCCTGCTCACAAGCGATTCGGGCGAACCATGATCCGACATTTCCAAAACCTTGGACGACTACACTTGCATCTTTCATAACCATGCCAATCTCACCAACAGCTTCGGTAGTGATAAAAACCGCTCCCCTTCCAGTCGCTGATTCCCGGCCGTCCGACCCACCCAGTTCGACTGGTTTTCCTGTGACACAAGCCGGAGTGTGCCCATGTATTTGGCCATATGCATCCATCATCCATGCCATCGTCTGAGCATTTGTTCCAAGATCCGGCGCAAGAATATCTCTATTGGGACCTAATATGTGGTCTATGTTCTGAACGTATCGTCTAGTGACACGGTTCAATTCACTCACGCTCATAGAACTAGGGTCGAATTGCACCCCTCCCTTTGCACCACCGAAAGGGATGTTTGCCAATGCCGTTTTCCACGTCATGAGAGATGCCAGTGCACGGACCTCTTCCATGTCGGCTTCCGGATGGTAACGAACTCCTCCTTTGTATGGCCCCCGGGCCCCGTTATGCTGGACCCTGTACCCTTGAAGGATTAGCATCTCCCCGTTATCCATACGTATCGGGAGCGAAACGCTAAGCTCTCTCCAAGGAGCTTTTAACAGTGCCCGCATTCCGTCATCCAGTGATAGCCGATCTGCGGCTCTGTCGAAAACAATATTTACCTCGTCGAGGCTAGAAGCACCCTGTACGTCATTTCCTATGTCTTCCACTGTCCACTTCTCTCCTGCGTAATTGGTTATTCCTTTTCAGCTTCAATTTGAACCTGCTGGAAGCTTCATCCATCAAAGTTACCAAATTGCTATAGCCATGACAACAAGCTCTCACCCTA
>DTSF01000139.1 GCA_012965485.1 Dehalococcoidia bacterium | reverse complement strand
ACCGAATTCCAATTTTTTCGCGGTGCGCTAAAAGTAAAATGAAGGACTAAATTCCAATATTTTCGCTGACTCCGTGGCAGAAGTTGCAGCAGGTAACCAGATCCCTGTTATTTTATGCGATCGACCCTGCCCGACCCCTGTACTAAGTTATAACCTGGTGTCACGAGAATGTGGTGCTGGAGTGGTAATAACAGCGAGTCACAACTCATGGGAGTGGAATGGTTTCAAATTCAAACTGTCATACGGTGGAAGTGCTTCCGCGGCAATAATCTCGGAGATTGAGAAATATATATTTGAAGTAGAAAAATCTCAAAACATTTCAACAATGCCTATCGAAACCGCAGAGAAAATAGGGGTGTTAGAGAAATTAGACCCCGAACCGACCTATTTAAACCACATAGCGGAACTAGTCGACCTGAACAGGATTAGAAATGCTGGCCTAAATATAGCAGTAGATTCCATGCATGGCGCTGGATCAAAGTATTTCGCCAAATTAATAGAAGGTGGCTCAAGTCGGGTAGAAGAGATTAGGGGAAATCCAGACCCTAGCTTCCCAGGCATGATTCAGCCAGAACCAATAGAGAAAAATCTCGAACCCTTAAAAAAACTCCTTTCTAACTCGAGTTTTGATGTGGGTTTAGCGACTGACGGAGATGCTGATCGTTTGGGCCTTATAGACGAGGAGGGTAATTACATATCGACACTTCACACTTTTGCCTTAATTTGCAAGCATCTCCTCGAAAATCTGGGATTGAAGGGTCCAATAATAAAATCCATAACCATGACTAACATGATAAATAAGTTAGGCAAATTACATGATATAGATGTGATAGACACTCCTGTGGGATTTAAATATTTGGGCCCAGTGATGATGGAGGAAAATGCAATAGCCGCAGGAGAGGAAAGTGGAGGATATGGATTTACAGGTCACATTCCAGAAAGAGATGGTTTACTTTCCGGCCTAATGATACTAGACATGATGTCTGTTACGGGTTTAAATCCGTCAGACTTGCTGGAGGAGCTGGAAGAAATAACAGGTCCGTATCATTTTGATAGGAAAGATATAGCATTTAATGAGCAAGATCGTGAAGAGAAATTACATAGAATAAGCAAGCCAACATTTGAACATTTAGGGAAATTGAAGGTCTTAAACACCGACACCAGAGATGGGCTCAAGCTACACCTCGAAGAAAATGCATGGGCCCTTATTAGGTTCTCAGGGACAGAGCCATTAATCAGACTCTATGCTGAAGGAACTAACCCTGACCAAGTGAAAAAGATCATCGAAAATTGCCGTATGATAGTCGACGGATGAAAGCTACTCAAGATGACAGTATTTAAATTGCGGCTTATATCCGCAATTCTGAAGAGGCTTAGAAGGTTGAAGTGTTAGATAGATTTAAAGTACCCAAGGAAGATCAAGTAAAAGTATCCGAGTCTGCTTTGAGAAAGACTGTTCAAGATATATTTGAAAAAACAGGACTAAGCAAAAAAGATGCGAAAAATGGAACTGACGTGTTGGTCACTGCCGATCTAAGGGGAGTTGAGACTCACGGTGTCTCAAACATGCTAAGAGTTTATGTCCAGCTTCTCGAGGATGGGGACCTCAATAAAACCCCGAATATACAGGTAGTTAAAGAAAGCCCGGGTACTGCCACAATAGACGCTGATAGGGCACTTGGAATCATGGCTGGGGTCCAAGCCATGGAAATGGCTATTTCAAAAGCACGGAACGTGGGTGTCGGCGTGGTTACTATGTTTAATAGTGGCCACATGGGTGCGGTAGGACATTTTTCAATGATGGCAGCCCAGAAAGATATGGTAGGCATGTGTTCGGTGGCAGCTGGGACAGGAGTTCTCCCAACATTCGGGGCAAAGCCAAGATTAGGAACCAATCCTATTTCTATAGCCTCTCCTTCGAACCTGGAGGCTCCGATATTGTTTGATGCAGCCACTTCGGCGGTTGCGGGTAACAAATTAAGACTGGCCGCCAGGGTAGATGCCACACTTTTGCCAGGATGGGTTGCGAGTAGCGATGGTTCCCCGATAATGGAAGAAACCAAAATAGTGGATAGAGACGATTATTATCAACTCCCCCTGGGAGGATCGAGAGAACAGGGTTCGCATAAAGGGTACGGATTCGGATTAATGGTGGAAATACTTGGTTCCCTGCTATCTGGAGACGATCCTGGTATGTTGAGAGATACACCGTCTTGGACACCTTCCAGAAGCTATTTCGCTGCATATAACGTCGACGCATTTACCGATATTGATGATTACAAAAAGAATATGGATGACATGCTTGCAACTCTTAAATCAACACCACCTGCACCAGGCCATGACAGGGTTTTATATCCTGGACTGTCTGAAAGCGAAGAGATGGCCAAAAGAAAAGTGAGTGGGATACCCCTTCACAAGGAAGTTATTGGATGGTTTTCCGAAACCACACAAAGGTTGGGATCGAAAGAATTGGAAGTGATATAAGTGACCAAAATTTGAATTAAAAGGGACCCGTTCATCTACCATGAACCCAAATCCTACGGATACCTATGACAACAAATCTCTTCTGATACTCATAGATGGGCACGCCTTAATTCATCGGGCATTTCATGCAATACAACAGCCTTTGACCATTAGTACCAGTGGAGAGGACGTCAGAGGTGTATATGGATTCACGAATGCTTTTATCAGGGCTTTATCAGAATTAAAGCCTACCCACGTGGCTATAACTTTTGACCTCTCAGCCCCTACCTTCAGACATAAAATGTTTGACGAATATAAAGCCCATCGTCCTCCCACCCCCCCGGAGCTACGCCCCCAGTTCGACAGGGTCAGGCAGGTTATGTCTGCCTTTGAAGTGCCTATCTACGAATTGGAGGGGTTTGAAGCCGATGACCTTCTAGGAACATTGTCTCATCAGGCAGAGGAGACAAATCTCAACACAGTTATTCTAACGGGAGATTCTGATACTCTGCAATTAGTATCTAATACCACTAGAGTTTTCATGAATTCAAGCTTCCAGAAGTCGTCTATCTATGACATAAACGCCGTTAAGGAAAGATATGGAGGGCTCGGCCCAGAATTTGTTTCCGAGATAAAAGCATTACAGGGAGACTCTTCAGACAATATTCCTGGAATACCTGGGATTGGAATAAAGACTGCTATAAAACTGCTGTCAGATTTTGGATCTATCCAAGGTATATATGACCACTTGGACGAAGTGAGCCCTCCAAGAGCGAAGAAAAACTTAGCAGAAAACAAAGAAATAGCCGACAAAAGCCAAATTTTAACCAAAATTGTTAGAGATGCGCCAATAACCTTAGACTTATCAGCGGCTGAATTCGGACCATTTGATAGAACTAAGGTTGTAGATCTTTTTAGAGAGCTAGAATTTCACTCGATAATACCC
>DTSF01000138.1 GCA_012965485.1 Dehalococcoidia bacterium | reverse complement strand
GGGTTCAAACATATATACCTTTTCAGTGAGGGAAAGCTAACAGCTATCACAAAAGGAGAATGGCAAGTAGATTCTATCGAGTCGATTGATGAGGACAGCGGAATAATTTTTTTCACAGGCACTAAAGATGGATACACTGAAAAGCATCTATATAGAACTTGTCTAGAGGGAAAAGCGGTGGAGCGAATTACCGCCGAAACTGGTCTTCATAATGTGTTGCTTAACGGTAAAGCTAAACTATTTGTAGATATTTTCAATTCTCTTCACTCGGCACCTACTGTCACTTTGAAGACCTTAGAAATAGACTCCGATATCGAAATAATAATTCATGAATCAAAAGATGAGAGAATCAAGCGATATAAATTAGAACCACCTGAACTTGTAAAATTTACCGTTGATAATGGCACTGAACTTTCGGGAGCAATTTATTATCCGAATTCGAAAGAATTTGAACCACCCTATCCCACAGTGTTAAGTGTATACGGTGGCCCGCATGTTCAAATGGTTGCAAATTCATGGTTTTTAACTGCTTCAATGAGAGCACAGTATTTAAGAAGTAAGGGATACCTAGTTCTTGTCGTGGATAACAGAGGCAGTGCTAGAAGAGGATTGCAATACGAAGCCCCAATTAAATATTCTATGGGCAAGGTGGAGGTAGAAGATCAGGTATTTGCATTGAATGTTTTGATAAAAACGGGAGTCGTTGATAAAGACAGAATAGGGGTATATGGCTGGAGCTACGGTGGGTATATTTCATTGATGTGTCTGGCCCAAAAACCTGATTTGTTCAAGGCTGCTGTTTCTGGGGCTCCTGTTACCAGTTGGGATGGTTATGATACCCATTACACAGAAAGGTATATGGGCATACCTAGTAAAAATCAGGCCGGATATGAAGAAAGCAGTGTCCTGTCACATGTTTCCACAATTGAAGGGAAGCTTATGCTTGTTCATGGTTTATTAGATGAGAATGTACACTTCAGGCATACTGCCAGACTAATCAACTCACTTAATGCCGCGGGCAAAGAATACGACTTATTGCTGTTCCCTGAGGAACGGCACATGCCGCGCCGTTTGGAAGATAGAGCCTACATGGAGCGACGGATTTTAGGATTCTTGGAAGAAAACGTATAGGAATCTTTCCAAAGTTGGATGCTATGTTACTTTCCTTGGAATTTTGGAACTCTGCGGGATATGAATGCTTCTTTTCCTTCATGAAAATCAGCGCTGTCGAAATTGGTGAATGGAAGATCTTGGTCTAAGCCATCCAGAGATTGATTATTAATCACATTTTGTAAAATAACCTTGTGTCGTCTTTGTGATAGAGGGGCAAGAGGCGTGATTTCATCAGCTAAAGCCAATACTATTTCCTCTAGGTCAGAATCTTCTACTAACTGGGTTACCAAACCCATTTGAAAGGCCTCAGAACTATCAATTATCCTTCCACTAAGCAATATATAGGATGCATTGCCCGGTCCTACAAGGTTTACAAGCCTTTTCATTTCTTTATAGCCCACCAAAATTCCCAGTTTGGCCACAGGTATACCAAACCTGCTCCTTTTTGAGGCAATACGTATATCTGTGGCCATAGATAGTTCGCAACCTCCCCCTATACATAGACCACGTATCATTGATATTGTAGGTACAGGCAAGGCTTCTATTGCATCAAGGGCCCCATCAAAAGCTTGGGAGTATATTTTGGCCGTTTTTGAATCTTTCCGATGGGTTTCAAAGTCTTTGATATCTGCACCAGCTGAAAATGCCTTCTCGCCTGCTCCTGAAAAAATCACCGAGCGGACAGAGGACTCTTCTTTTATACGCCCTACAAGTTCGATCAATTTAAGCCATCCGTCATAGCTGATGGCATTATGTTGGTCAGGCCTGTTGAAAGTTATCCTAGCAATTTGGTTGTTCAGTTCGAAAATTATTGGATCAGACATTGTTTCCCTTTTCTTGCTAAAAAGATGTATAGCCGCCGTCTACAGGTATAGAAACTCCTGTAACGTAGTCTGATGCACTACTCGCCAGAAAGACGGCTGTACCCGATAAATCACCCGGTTCTCCCCAACGGCCTTCAGGAATTCGAGATAGTATGTGGTCATATCTATTTTGGAAATTATCCTTGATGCCTTGTGTAAGATCTGTGTGAATCCATCCAGGTAATATAGAGTTGGCCTGTATCCCATCCTTTGCCCATGATACAGCCAGCGTCTTGGTAAGCTGCACGATCCCCCCTTTACTAGAGGCGTATGCGACGGCCCAGTCTAAGCCAAATATTGAGGTCATTGATCCAATATTTATTATTTTCCCTGAACCTCGGGTCTTCATATTTGGATAAACTGCTTTCGAACAGAGGAAGGCACCGGTCAAATTTATTTCAATTACTTTGTTCCAATCTTCCAGATTGTATTCGTGGGGTAAATTTCGTATTCCAATTCCAGCATTGTTGACCAATATGTCGATTTGTCCGAAAGCCTCCAAGGTATTGCTAATCATGTCTTGTACTGACTCTTGGTCGGCTACATCAACTTCTATGCCAATTGCGGATGTATTTCGCTCACTGAAATTCGCAACCACCTCTTCCGTTTTTGTAGTATTTCTGCCTGCTATTGCTATGTTCGCACCTGATTCAGCGAAGCCTTTGGCTATTCCTAATCCGATGCCACCGTTACCACCTGTAATTAAAGCTGTCTTGCCATGTAAGTCAAATAAGTTTTCCGACATCGCTTCTCCTCACGATAATATGTATTTGGCGATTATAACCGGTGCCTTAGTGGTCCGTTGGGTCGGTATTGACCAAGTATTGACTTCGTTCGTTTACTAAGTTCTTCTCCCCTCTGTTCTGTGGCAGATAATAAGTCGAGGGCAAGTTCAGATAAAGTTCCGAAGGGTTTGGTTTCTTCAGGGAGGAATCTTAGGCATTTCCTTATGGAAACCTTGGAAGGTCTTTGAGTTTTGATGCTACATTTTCTTGAAAACGGACAATGGTAAGAGTAGCAAGTGATAACGGTTTGATGGTGTTTACTAGTATCACCCTGTGAGTTCAATAGGGGGTTAGAGAGATATTGGTCAAGCCGCCCTTTTAATCCAGGCTTGTAGTTTTTATTATTCAAATGCAACTCTCGTTGGTAACTAATATGTAGAGCCGCAGTTTCAGAAAACCGATTTAGCATTCATACAGAGGGGGTAGATTGATACTACAGTAAACAGGTTACTAAAGATATATTTTTAGATTCGGTTATAGTTGTTATTTAACGATATCTTTGATCTGCAGATTGAACTTCATACAAGTCACCATCTCTTATTTCTTTTACCTCGTCTGCCATGGACAGCAATGAAGAATCATGTGTTGCAGCAATGATAGTCATTCCTCGCTCAACCACCATGTCTTTAAATAAACCAAAGATGGATTTAGCGT
>DTSF01000137.1 GCA_012965485.1 Dehalococcoidia bacterium | reverse complement strand
GTAGTCGTTTGCTGAAGTCCCACATTCCCAAAAATGGTCGTTATAGCTTGTATCTCCAGGTTTTTGTGGGAAAGGGCCAGAAACAGAGCCGCAGCATCATCAACCCCAGGGTCACAATCAATGATGACCGGTTTAGAATAATTCTTCATTTTCACTCCTAACAATTATATGGCTTTAGGTTGTCTCAACTGATGGGGGTTTCCTTTTATTTAGAAATATACAAGTTCCCAATATCAAAAGGAACAAGGAAACACCACTAATGGAATACACCATCGGCAACAAGTTTGCTGTTATTAATGAAAGCCCAACTAGAGGGCCGAGGGCAGAACCAAAATCTTGGAAAGTATTGTAAACGGAAAAAACCTGTGAACGGGATTCATCATTAGCGACAACTCCAACCAAAGTTAGAAGCTGCATCATCAACATAACTCCCATGACAAACACCAGTATAAGAACAGCAAAAATACCTAATAGTGAGTCAAAGCCTCCTAACCCTATAAGTCCTATCGAGGTGAATCCTGAAGATAAAACCAAAGTCTTATATCTTCCGTAGTTATCAGAAAGATACCCTCCGAAGGGTCCCACAAACACTTCTGCGCAGCTTTTCATACCTAACGCAAAACCAGTGACAGTCGCCACTCCCAAAGTTATTAAAATAAAATCAAAATCTAATCCGTACTTGTATCTTAAAAAATGCCCCAGAGTGGCTCCTATTAGGCCTGAAAACACTAACCCGGCGAGCATACTCGAAATACTCAGGATTAACACATTGGAATCTTTCAACACACCAATAAACTCAGTTGCTTTTCTCCCCTTCTTGATTAATTTCTCCCTGTGTTGATAACCGGACCTGCGAATCCAGATAAAGAAACCGATCAAGGTGAACATTCCAAAAAGCATAAAGGCCACTTCGTACCCCAGGTAGTCAGATAATAGTCCTCCAAATACAGCACCGCCTATCGATCCTATTCGAATTATAGATGCATTGCTGGAGAGGTTCAGACCTATGTTTTCCTCAGTGCTTTGGTCCGAGGCCACCCATTGAGATACAAGACGTAAAACAGACCAACAGGTTCCCCAAAGAAGACGCGCAAAAACTAAAACGATAAAGTTTTTCGAAAATGCATACGCCACCAAAACCCCCAAAGAAGCCAGCAAAGATATTCTGAACGGGGTATACACTCCATATCTTTCTACAAAAACGGAACTCAGCGGATTGGTAAGCAATCTGACTAGTCGGTTTATTGAAAGAAGTATCCCAACCTGGACTATGGTCAAGTGCCATAGTTCAGGTCGTGATGGCATAACCACATACAGCATCGCATCACCCAATAATGCTGCTGAAACAGACAAACTTGTAACAAGAATGGGTAATGGCGGCATTTTGGAAGGATTCAGTTTAACCATCAACCCTCATTAATCGAAGTGTCTTTAAATTGTAGCTTCCCACTACGGAAGTATGCCGGATCTAATCGGAACCCTTAATTTTGATATCAAAGGCTTTTAGCAGGTTAATTACCTCTGGAAAAGAAAAATTCGCCTCCCGAATGGAATTACCCATTGGATCGATATAATAATTAACTGCGCCATCAAAATCGGATTTATCCAGTTTAGTACCATTAAAACGAGCGTCTTGTAAATCTGTATTTGTGAATTCAGAGTGAGTTAAATCACAAGACTCAAAATCTACATTCCAAGCTTTGCAATTCTTGATTGTCAATCCTGGGAGGTGGAGCGAATTAAATACTGAAAAACTCAAATCACACGATTCGAAAGCCATAGGGGCGGATACAGTTATGCCCGTCCAATCGAGTGAAGTCCAATTAATTCCTGTCACTTTACAGTCTTTAAATTGACTTTCAAAAAACCGGCTACCCGTCAATTTAGTTACGTTAAGATTTGAATCTCTAAACTCGCAATCGATAAATCTACATTCAATGAATTCAGATTCTGAGAAATCACAGTCCAAGAATTGGCATTGCTCAAAGGTGGCATGAGAAACCTTTTGACATAAAGCCTTTATTCCAGACAAAACCTCATTCTCATAGTTCATGTCATTTTTCAAAGTCATCACCAAAATGCTACGAGATTTGGTCAGGATAAATGTTATTCAATTTATTCATATTTTCGTCACGCAATTCACCCTCGGTTAATCCCAAGTCATATGCTGGCGATAGTATCAATTCAGCCTTTTTCACATCGATCAAAACAAATCCTGACATCGCATCCAAATAATCTCCATATGTTTGTTCAAATTTTGCAATCAGATTCGGATCAGCATCGTTTTTTTCTAAATATTTTGCTTTTCCTGTGATTCGTGCGGATTTACGAATTACCACATCAATAAAACACACCTCAATAGCGGGTCTATCTTTTAAATTTTCTATAGTGTGCGGAGAGCGAATATTGGAAAAGGCCAACTGGTCATCAGCAAGAATTAAAAATGTGGCTTTGGGAGAAACTGAAGGGGTTCCATCCGCGTTGACAGTAGCAACCATGCCTGCACTATGATTTTCTATTAAGGTCCTTATCTCATCAGTAAGCATAGTGTTAGCCTCTACCTCGCCTCAAAGCTCTACCTGGAGTGGCTCCAGTATTCTCCCCTTTATCCACGACAGCGTCCCCGTTTACAAAGACATAATCAATTCCCACTGGGTATTGTTTGGGATTGTCCTTTGTTGCCAAGGCTTTCACGGTGTCCGGATTAAATAAAACTAAATCAGCCTTGAACCCATCTTTGATTATTCCTCGATGTTGCAATCCAAGCCTCTGAGCAGGGAAGGAGGTCATTTTGCGGATGGCCTCCGGTAAGCGAAGCTGTTTTTCAGCCCTTACGAATTCTGCCAGGACTACAGGAAAGCATCCATATGTTCTGGGGTTGGGATGATCTCCAAAAAGGATCGCATCACTGGCTATCATTCCGGCTGGATGAGATACAAAATCGGGTAGGGTTTGTGGGTTTGTGCCAAGACCAACTGTCGATATTCCTAGATTTTCCTCGAGTAATAAATCAAAGAGAGCATCTCTAGAATCTTGATCTCTTAGATCTGATATCTCTGCAATTGATTTGCCCTCGTATATTTTGTTTTTTGGTTGATTGAAATTGGTCAGCCAGTTGTCCTTTATCGATTCTTCAGACATCTCTCTTTTCATTCTGGCCCTATCATCCGCATCCTGCAGTGCCTCTATGAGTCTTTCCGGACCACCATCTTTTGCCCAAAAAGGAAACCCGATAGTGATTGTTGTGCCCGAATAAGGATAGGTATAGCAGTCGAAAGTTACATCCATGCCTTCATCCCGGGCATCTTCTACAAGACCAAGATAGTCTAGGTGGCTTCCGTCACCCTGGAATCCTTGCCGGAAATGAGTAAGGTGGACCGGAATATCGGCACCCCTACCAATTTCAAGAGCTTCCA
>DTSF01000136.1 GCA_012965485.1 Dehalococcoidia bacterium | reverse complement strand
CTAAGATAGTCTAGGTGGCTTCCGTCACCCTGGAATCCTTGCCGGAAATGAGTAAGGTGGACCGGAATATCGGCACCCCTACCAATTTCAAGAGCTTCCATCCAAGGTGCAAGTCTACCTTTGCTTTTGAGGCTGACCCTTGTGTGAGTATGGTAGAAGCCACCAAGTTTTGCACTTTCCCTTGATAACTCAATCAATTCCTCAGTAGAAGCATAGGCTCCTGGTGGGTAATCTAAGCCGGTCGAAATACCCCATGCTCCTTCCTCCATAGCCTCTCTAACCACCGACTTCATGTTTTCAATTTCAGCCTTGGTTGCCTCTTTTTGTCCCCATCCAACTCCCCAAATTCTCACAGGAGAATTTCCCAAAATATAGGCGACATTGACCGCTACAGTTTCCTCATACTTTTTCAATAATTCACTGACGCTCAGCCAATCTGGAGGCATAGGGGGATATCCGTTCAATCCCGAGTCTAGCCAAATATACCTCTCCAATTCCTCTGTGGTTTTAAATGGCGCGTGTGAAATTCCATCGATCCCTACCAATTCTGTTGTGACTCCCTGACGTATCTTTGGGTCGTGATGGGGCTCTCCCAAAATAGTTAAACCGGCATGAGAATGTAAATCAATAAATCCAGGACTTACCACATACCCAGTCGCATCAATTTTCCTAGCCGCTTCAAGATCAGAAACATCACCAAGATGTACTGAAAGTGAATCTCCGGTTATTCCAACCGCTCCTGCATAGCCAACGTTACCGGTGCCATCCATTATGGTCCCACTGTGTATTAGTACATCCAACATATGACTATCTCCACTGTATCGACTGGTATGTTTCGAAAGAGTATGCCATATAATGAAATTTTGATGTTCTAGCGGAGGGCAACGTGAAAAAGAACAAAGCTAAACAGGTAATGAATTCTGGTCAGTTGGCACTGGGAGCATATGTAGCTCTTGCCGACCCGCAAATTGTAGAAATCATAGGTATATCCGGGTTTGATGCTGTATTCATAGACATGGAACATACTGCTTTTGATCTATCGCTAGTCCAACAAATGATAGTGGCCGCGGACCTTGTGGATATAACGCCAATAGTTCGCGTGTCCGACAGTGATCCCGGGTTTATATTACGAGTCCTAGATATGGGTGCTCAAGGAATCGTTATCCCTCATGTGGACGGTTTGGAAGGTGCCAAAAAAGCTGTCGAGGCAGTCAGATACCCGCCTGTTGGTTTGAGAGGTGGCGCTGGAGCAACTAGAGCAGCACGGTTTGGTTCGGTCGGATGGGGTGATCACGTACGCACTTCCAATGAAGAAATACTTTTATCAGTTATGACAGAAGACACAAAAGCAATCTCTCAGGTTTCAGAAATCGCAGCCTTAGACGGAGTTGATCTTGTAGCACTAGGTCCTACTGATCTTTCACAGACTTTAGGAGTAATAGATCCTTCGGATCCGAAACTGCGGTCAGAAGTAGAAAGAATAGCTGCCGAAGTTAAAAAAGCAGGAACTACCAAGCTGCAAATGCCCATGAATCATCCAGCCTTCCCTCTAACAGCTTCAGAACTCGTGGAATTAGGCGTCGGATATACAAACGTGGCTCCGCAACCTCCGGCCATACTCATGAGAGAAATGCAAAACGCTGTCCGAGACACACACAAAGCATTGGGCCGAAAGGATTAGTTTAGCTAAAATCGCCAGAACACTAAATTAGATCCATCATTCTCTCGGCAATCATCATTGTTGTTGCATTGGTATTAGCTCTGATGCAGTCTGGCATGATCGAGGCGTCAATCACTTTTATATTTTCCAGTCCTTTGACATCCCCATGCTGGTTAACAACTGACAATACGTCTGAATCCGGACCCATTTTGCAAGTTCCTGATATGTGCTGCCCTGTCGTCGCGTTCCTCAAAATCCAATCGTTGAGAGAATCCTCAGTGGATATTTGTTCATTGGAAGGTTGAAGCCGTTTATCCAAAATATCCACAAAGTGCCCAGACTCTCCCAGTGATATAGCTTTAAGTAACCCTTCCCTGCCCCTCTGGAGATCAAATTCCGTACTGTAGTAATTGAAATTTAGCTCAGGCTGTATCTGGATATCATTAGATACAAGCTTCATATGTCCGGAACTTTCAGCCAATTGAAGAGACACCGAGATTTTGACCCCTACCGGGATATTTATGTCAGCCTCATGTCCCGCAGGCGAAGAATCTTTCCTATGCTCAATCCTACTATCTGCTATTGCAAAACTGTTAAAAGCTAATTTCATATCATTTCTAATATCGGACCCAGCCGCTGTGTATCTTGCAGCAACCTGGGACCTAGGTGCGCCAGGGTCCTGCAAGTGAGCATCCTTAACTGACCACAAAACCGACATTATCGGATGATCTCTAAGGTTTTGCCCTATTCCGGGATGATCCTTTACGACATTAATACCCAATGCTTTGAGTTGATCTGCGGGGCCAACACCCGAAAGCATCAAAAGCTGGGGTGATGCAACCGCTCCAGCGCTGAGTATGATGGTGTCACCAAATACGTTAAAAGTCTCCCCCATGCTTTCCACTTCCACTCCTACTGCTTTGTTGCCTTCGAATAAAATCTTACGGCTTACGCATCCGGCCCTAATCGTGAGGTTAAGCCGATGTCTTGCCATCGATAAATACCCTAGATTTGTACTCCATCGAATTCCATTCGGATTGTTGTAAGGAGTCGGGCCGACACCTGTTACATCAGGGTGATTTTGGTCTGGGCCATCAGGAAAACCCGCTTCTTTGCAGGCATTGTAGAAAGCTCTCTGTGATTCAATCCAATCTTCACGTTTATGACGCCTAGCAATAATCGGGCCATCACTTCCATGAAAATCCCCAGAATAGTCAAGATCTGTCTCAAGCTTTCTGAAATACGGAAGCACTTTTTCGTAACCCCATTCAGTATTCCCCATGTCGTGCCATATATCGTAATCCTCAGGCATGCCCCTCAAAAAAACCTGTCCGTTGATGGAACTAGACCCTCCGATTACCTTCCCACGGGGGACTGGCATTGGAAGGGCCCTCGGGGAAGGGTTACCCCAAAACTGCCAATTATGATCTTTAGTGATAATATCAGCTCCGGTTGAAAGGCCAATTCTAACCTCATCTGGAAGAGATTCTAAATCTGGATAATCTGGTCCTGCTTCAAGCAGTAGGACCGACACTTTGGGGTCCTCTGTCAGCCTGGTCGCAAGAATAGCCCCAGCAGATCCAGCACCAACAACAATGTAATCGTAATTCATTAAAATTCCCCCTACCCTAAATAATTCTGCAGGCCCGATATGACGAGGCGAAGGATACCATCTTGAGTCAATATCTATATGTAGGCGATCGAATTATCTGGATTCACCCGATCTCCTCGATGGAAGGAGGACTTGTACGGGAATTCTTTGAATCGCTTTTCAATAA
>DTSF01000135.1 GCA_012965485.1 Dehalococcoidia bacterium | reverse complement strand
ATAATCCAAAGGCAGATCAAATGCGACCATATTTAGTAATTGATTTGTAATTTGTTGATTGGACTCGAATTGAGAAGGCACGCTTTTTAACAAACCTTCTTTTGCTTTTCTAAATTCCTCAAGGCCAATCGGATTAAATTCCACAATATCAGTTAATTCCTTCAATGTTTCAAAGACTGATTCTTTCGTAACGTCTGTTTGTACACTTCCTTTAGCGACTAAAATAGAAAGAGGTTTCATCCATTCAATGGATGAATGGAACCCGTAACTGTATCCTTTGTCTTGTCTCAAATTCATGTTTAGGCGACTGGAATAATCGCCACCAAGTATGTAATTTACAAAGGCAAGGGAATGATAATCTTGATGTTCTCTTGGTATTGATATATGGCCTGCTCGTAATATTGATTGAGCTGAACCAGGTCTATCAACCAGATATATAATTGGGCCTTTACCACCGGGAGGCCCCGAGACAAATTGATTTTCCCTGGGGTTTTGGTGATTTGCTAGGGTGCCAAATTTTTCGGTTATTAATTCGGCTGCAAGATCTGATGAAATATTGCCCACCACAATGAATGTCTTTTTAGAGGTGAGTAAGGTTTCTTGATAGTGCTTTTGAAGATCATCCGTTTTCATTGCTGCAACACTAATTTCATTTCCACTGATGGTATGGCCGTAGGGTGTGGCGGGTCCTAATAAAATAGATCTCACAGCAACAGATGCAGTGGTATCAGCACTATCCTGAATGGAACGGAGATCAGATAATTTTTCTTTTCGTATTCGTTCCATTTCATCCACAGGAAAATTTGGGTTTAATATCATGTCTGACAAGATGTTAAGTTCTTCGTTTGTGTTTTCAGATATTCCAGAAACAGCTATAAAGATATGCTCTCTTGATACATCTTTGGTCACTTGAGAACCAAGGAATTCCATTTCATCGGCGATTTGAGAACTGCTTCTGCTATGTGTACCTTCAAATAACATATCCGTTGCAAACTGTGAGAGGCCAGGCTTTTCTTTCAAGTCCTCCGCAGACCCGGTGTCAAAAAATAGGCCAACCGTGGTCAGCGGCAATTGAGAACGCTGAATTACTAGCAACCTTGTCCCATTTTCCAAAGATATGTCCCTTGGTTGAGGAGCTGAAAATGTAGTGGGTAGCGTGGCTTTTGGTATATTAGTTCTATCTACTTGTCTTGGAGAAGGTTTTGTGTCTTTAAGTGGGTTAACAGTAAGGCCTACAAAATTCTCGTTGAGCAACTTTGCCGCTGCTGAAACATCGTGAGCCGATACCTTTTTGTACCTTTCTACGTCGGTTTCTATAAGACCAGGATTCCCAGCCATCACATTGAAATGGTTTAGCTGGTCGGCTTTACCCCCAAATCCACCTATTTTTTCCAGTTGTTTAATATGATAAGAGCTTATTTTGTTATGGGCCCTTTCCATTTCTTTGTCGGATGGTGGTGTTTGTGATATGTCATCTAGCGATTCTTGGATCTCTTTATAGATTTCTTCTGTGGTTCGTCCCGGATTTGCTGTGGCTATTATATGGAACTCACCGGATATCTCTTGTCCATGATGATAAGCACGGATGTCCCTAGCAAATTGTTTTTCATAGACAAGACTTCGTTCCAGCCGTGAACTTCTTCCATCGGCCATAATTACAGATAATACGTCCAAGGCCGCCTGCTCTTGAGTAAATTCGGGGGTCGTTGGCCACGCTAGGTAAAGCCTAGGAAGATGTACAGAGTCTTCTAAGGTGACCCAAGTTTGTCCTTTCAAGGTGGAATCCATTTTGTGAAATCTGTTGATTGTCGGTCCCGGCAGTAAATTTCCGAAATATTTGTCTACGAGTTCAAGAGTTGAATCCGGATCTATGTCTCCAGCCACGGAAATACTTGAATTGGAAGGATGATAGAAATTACGAAAAAATTCTTTTACGTCTCCTATTCCTGCTCCATCCAAATCTTCCTGAGACCCGATAGTGGGCCAGTTATAAGGATGTGGGGGTGGAAAAAGAAGTTCTTGTAGTTTCAAATGCGCCATTCCGTAGGGGCGATTTTCATAACTTTGTCTTCTTTCGTTTTTCACCACTTCTCTTTGCAAATCGAATCTGTCCTGGTCCAGGGCCTCTAGTAAGAATCCCATTCGATCCGATTCTAGCCATAATGCCAACTCCAAGTAGTTTGAAGGCAAATTCTCCCAATAATTTGTCCTATCGTTTGTTGTAGACCCGTTTACCATAGCCCCTATCTCCTGGAGAGGGCCAAAATAATCCTTATCATGATTTTTGGATCCTTCAAACATCACGTGTTCAAATAAATGTGCAAAGCCTGTTTTACCAGGTACCTCGTTCTTTGACCCCACGTGATACCAAACATTCACGGCTACGGTTGGGACTGTTTTATCAACATGGGTGATGATCTCTAGACCATTTTGGAGAGTATGTTTTTCGAAAGGTATCGATATCATCTTCTACGGCTTGTTAGGGAGTGCTATCACTCCTGTTCCAATGACAAGTCTCACTCCATCAGAATTTTCCATGACTACATCACATTCTAATTTTGTGCTGTTCCCAGTCTCATCTTTACCTGTCACTATTCCGCTGAATGTCAGGTCTTTGTTGTGAGGAACTGTCTGTCGGAAAACCACGTCTATTTTGAGGAGACAAACTGTGTCTGACCAGTCAGTTAAAACTTGTGACATCAGCGCTATATTCATCGGACCTGGCACGATGGCCTCCGGCATTCCTTCACTGTTTGCTACTTCCTTTGAGATAAATCTTGAAGGGGTGATTTCCTTTTCTCTGACAGATACAAATTCGATCACATTTTCATCAGTGACGGATCTTTTTATGGGACCAATATCGTCCCCGATTTCAACATCTTCAAAATACAGATTCTTTTTCATCTATTTTTATTCTTTTTAACAAAAGATTCTGTTACTAAGGCAACGGTGACATCATCCTGGTTTCTAAATTCCGTCTTCCAAACAGCAAAAACCATTTTTCCAGATCGGCCTGTTTTGGCATAAACATTGTCCAGGTTGGTACTAGCTGAAAGAACATCGCCAGGGCGGATTTCTCCTTTACATTCGATAGATTGACCAGCGAAAAAACTTATTTCCCCAAACTCAAGTTTTATGTCGGGTCTGGACACTCCTGAAACAAAAACATTGCAGATCGTTGGTGGGGCCACTATATCCCCGGCACCATTATCATCCCCCACGTACCTTGGATTGGTTTCTCCTGTCGATTTCGCAAATCCTAATATCATTTCTCTGGTAAGCTCAAAAGTTCCAATTTGTGTTTCCACTCCAAGCAAACTTCTGTCATATACGATTCCTTCATCTGTTGTCATTAGTTACTCCAAGATCTGAGGTCAGGATTCAAGCCTCACAGCGGTAAACCGGCCATTTCTTAGTTCCTGTACTAAATCAGATTCATTCTCTATTTCTTTTTCAAAACTTGTCATACAGGTACCTATCGCACTCACTATGTGAGCGTCACTTCCTCCCGTTCCTAAATACCCTTTCGCCTTAATCAGGGATTCTGCTTTTTCTCCTTCTCCTGGCCTGTTGGACCCGTTGAATTGTTCGACCGATTTAACTGTTTCAAAACCGGTTACACCACTATCTAAATATTCAGCAAATCCAATTCCAGCTCGGCCTGGATGAGCTGGAATTGCTATTCCTCCATAAGTGTCGCAAATATCGACTAGGTTTTGTGCACTCATGTTAACATCTGAGAAGTCCAACTCAGCGGTAATTTCTTCTGAAATTCCGTAAACGAGGAAATGTCCGGTGTCTGTGTCTAATTCAGCCCCTTTTAAAATGATTATTCCGTCACCTGAGGCTAAACTAGTGTAGTCCACATCGTGGTCGAATTGTCTGTGCTCTGTTAAAACAAATCCATCTATCGATTTGCCTTTTCTTCGTAGCACATTAACCCATTTTATGTATTGTTCTACCGTTGCTCTGGAATCGTCCGATGCAACTGAGTGAGTGTGTAAATCAAGGAGCATAACAGGATTGAATGTTAGGTTAGCACCTTCCTGTAGTCAAGAAATTAATGTATTAAACTTAAGGAGATTGCATCCAGAAGATGGAAAACACAATAAAATAGGTGATTAATATGGATTTAGGACTGACTGGGAAAATTGCTTTAGTAACTGGTGGTAGTAGAGGTTTGGGAAGGGAAAGCGCGTTGTCCTTAGCTAGAGAGGGCGCGAGTATCGCTATATGTGGTAGAACAAAAAATGTATTAGAGGCGACGGTAAAGGAGATTGAGGAAACTGGAGCAGCCTGTGTGGGTATAGTTGCTGATGTATCTGACACTGGGACGATGGGGGATTTGCATACTTCCGTAGTGGAGGCCCTCGGACCTATAGATATACTTGTTAATAATGCCGGTGGAACTAGATCCAGAGACGACATTAATGGAACACCTCTAGAAGATTTTAAAGGCACCTTTGATTTAAATGTTTTTGGAGCTTTTGAGTTGATGCAGCATGTTATACCGTCCATGAGAAGTAATGGTTGGGGCAGGATTATTAATATTGCTTCTATCTGGGGACGGGAATACGGCGGAAATATATCTTATATGTCGGCAAAAGCGGCATTAATTGCTGCTTCTAAACATTCGGCAATTTCCTTGGCTAAAGATGGAATACTGGTTAACTCCATTGCTCCTGGTTCAATTGAACACCCTGGAGGTTCATGGGAACGTTTTCAAAATGACAATTCGCCCGAAGTCGTAGAAAAATTTATAAAGGAAAACCTGCCTCTTGGCAGGTTTGGCTGGCCTGAACCACTTGGGGATTTGGTTGCCTATCTTGCCTCTGATAGATCTGGACTAATTACTGGTTCATGTATCGTAATCGATGGTGGTCAGAGCGTATCGATGATCTAGAATTTAGTTTTTCAAGGATCTTTTGGGGTTAGGATGGTCCAATACTTCAGGGTTGACTAAGTTCTCAGGCATGCTATTTCTGTATACCCTGACGACTTCGCTTGCTGCTCGTTCTTCTAGCTCAAGTGTGGATTCCTGGGAGAAGAAAGCTGTGTGAGGGGTTATTAGTATGTTTTCCAGTTGCATCAAGGGATGATCCTTTGATGGTTCGTTATCCACCATGACATCTAAACCTGCGCCACCTATTTTCCCCTCTGATAGGGCCTCATATAAGGCCGCTTCGTCGATCAAGGGGCCTCGAGCTGCATTGATTAGGAAGGCATCATCTTTCATTAAATCAAATTGTTTCGGTCCGATCATTTTTTCGGTGTTGGGAGTTAATGGCGCATGAAGTGACACAAAATCCGAATTTTCCAATAGTTCCTCAAGACTTACCAATTCCCCGCCTGAAGATTCCACTATTTCTTTAGGAATGAAAGGGTCAGATGCTAATATTTTTAAGCCGAAAACAGAGGCTTTTTCTGCAACTGCTTGTCCTATCCGACCAAACCCTATAATGCCAATAGTTTTACCTCTAAGTCTTTTGATACGCATCGTTAAACCTAAATGACCCCACCCGTCAGATTTTACTGATCGGTCGAATAAGGCTATTTTTCTATTCCAAGTGTGTAGCATTGCTAAAACGTGGTCAGACACTTCATCTACGCAATAGTCAGGAACGTAGGTTACCGGTATCCCAAGTTCGCTTGCCGTACTCACATCTATATTATCAACACCAACTCCAAATCTTCCTATCGATACACAATTTTCTGCGGCCCTAATTACATTCCCTGTGACTTTTGCAAAACATGTCATGATGGCATCCACGTCCCTAGCTAACTCAATCAAAGTATCTTCCTCCCCATCAGGCGCTACTATGACCTCCGCTCCGGCAGCCTCCAAAACAGCCCTCTCTGGCTCTATTGTCGGCCATACATGATCTGTAATAAGGACTTTCCAACCCATTTATTTCTCCCTTTTATTAAGGCTTCTTAACAATTAAATTGATGTTAAATCTCTCGGCATCGGATTAAACATACACCCTTCGACAAAAACTTCGAAGAAATCCGGGACAGTTTCCAATTCCAAATGGTCTATGCCCAATACTAGCTTTTCTATTTCCATTCTCATTTTGATTGATTTAAGCATTAACATTGCGCCTTCGATTGAAGCATTTCCTACCTTTTCGATCTTTTTTAAGGGGAAATTGGCTATAAAGCCGATGTCCCTAGCATTTGATGAATTTATGTAGTTTGCGAAACCTCCAGCGAGGTACAGTTTGGATATCTTACGAATCGGAGCGCCGAAATGCCTTAGCGCCAAATATTGTCCACAGTAGTTGGCAGATTTCGCCTGAGCCAGGGCACTAATGTCGGATCGATACAGAGCCATATTTTCTTTTTCAGAAAATATGTATTCATTATCTCCATTTGAATAAACTCCGAGTTCGGTCATCAAATTGGATTTTCTCAGCTCGGCTAACAAATCAATCAACCCCGACCCACAGATCCCTTGGATACCGGCATCTCCTATAGTGTCGATCTCCAAAATGCCATCTTGAATTTTCACGGATTCAACAGCCCCTTCGTACCCAGGCATCCCGTATGTTATCTCGCCACCCTCAAAAGCTGGTCCAGCAGGGCAGGAGGCTGCGACCATTTTATCTCTGGTTCCTATTACAACTTCAGTATTGGTGCCTATATCTACTAACATTATAGGGTTTTCGGATTCTTCAGCCCTTATCGCCAGTAAGTCAGCTGCTACATCGGCACCTACGTGAGACCCAATTATAGGACCGCTATAGATTCGAGCCTGAGGGAATATTCGCAGACCAAGTTCTTTTGCGCTTATATTAATCGCAGTGGATTCTCGTGAACCAGATTCCATATCATGTTGAATAATCGATTTGTAGGGTTTTTCCCCTACCGATTGTACATTTACACCAAAAAGTATGTCCCTCATTGTAGTGTTTCCGACTAGTACAGCGTCATAAATTCTCCTTCGATGAATTTTATGTTCGCTAAGCATTTCACCTATTTCATAATTGATCGATGACAGCAATACCTTTTTTAATTCACCTTTATTTGGTCCACCATCATAGGAAATCCTGTTCATTACGTCAGACCCCCCAAATCTTTGTGGGTTCTCAAAAGAGGAAGAGGTTAAGATGTCTCCACTTTCCAGGTCTACGATGCTCAACACTATGGTGGTGGTTCCAATATCCCCTGCCAACCCTAAAATATGCCCCTGATATCTGTCCGCATCCATTTCCTCTATGAAGACTCTGTCATCTCTTTTGGTAACAACGCTGTCTAATTTAACAGGCCTCTTCACTCCTGAGGTTAAAATTTTTGGTTGCCTTCTTAGCGTGGTGAATTCAACATTCGATGTTAAATCTTTGACTACAGCTTGACAGGCCAACCTGTAATTACCTCTTAAGAAAGTTTCTTCTTGGGTTAGTTGATTTAGAGATTCCATCCCTTTTTTTATTTCCACCACGCACTCATGGCATTCTCCGTTTCTACCACATGCGGTCGGAACTCTAATCTCAAGATCATCGGCGTAATCAAATATCGTTTTTTGAGGACCTATTGGATATTCTTTGCCGTCGGCGAAAACGGGAGACATTGGTTATACCTTCAGAGTGTATTTGGTTAGGTGAATTCTACAGTGCGCAAAGAAAGAATGTGCTGTTAGCCTTCAGGCTAATTGCTGGGTTCCCACGCCGAGCGATAATCTAGGTCATCACTTCCAAGACAAAGGTACAATTTTCCAACTGTGCCTGGTCTATCTTGGTTGCGGCAACCAAATTTCGCGGTGCACCTGTCCTCAACATTTTTGTAAGGGCATCTCGATGTGGACACTTCTGAGACTGTATCTGAGATAGACTTGAAAATTGATTCAAGCCTTCCTAAACTCTTCCTATATTTTTCTTGGTCGACTGGTTCCATATTTTTGTCTCGTTGGCCACAAAATATTTGATAGGGTTTAACCCAGCGGGCTTATTGAAGGCTCAGTGTCGGGGCTCACAAAAGTTTTGGCTAATTCCACACAGGACATAGCATCCTTTCCGTAACCATCCGCACCCATGTCGTCGGCAAATTCCTGGGAAAGCGGGGCTCCTCCAACCATAATTTTCACCCGCTCTCGCATCTCAACTTCTTCGAATGCGTCGATGGTTCTACCCATATTAGGCATCGTGGTTGTTAATAATGCAGACATTCCTAAAATCCCAGCTTCATTCTCCTCAACTGCTTCTATGAACTCCTCTGGGGATGTGTCTACACCCAAATCTATAACAGTGAAACCGGCTCCACTCAGCATCATGTTACAAAGATTTTTTCCAATATCATGTAGATCCCCTTTCACTGTTCCCATTACCACAGTACCAACAGGCTCTATACCTGAAGCCGATAGAATTGGGTCGACGTGTGCCATACCAGCTTTCATAGCTCTTGCGGCAACAAGCACTTCTGGTACGAAGATCAGGTTGTCTCTGAATTTCACACCTACAATCGCCATTCCTGCTATGAGGCCATCATCTAGAATTGTATTGGCTGAAAACCCAGCTTCTAAGGCCTCTTTGGTCAATTGGTCAACTCGATTATTGTCTCCTTTTATCAAAGAAACCGATATGTCTTGCATTAGGGGATCTGATTTGTCCCACAGGCTTCTAATGTGCTGCTGTTCTGCGGGGTTGGTCACATACCCTAACTCCGCCTCCAAATCTTTATTAGTTACTGGCATAGGGTAAACGAACCTCTGACATTTATTGAGCTATGTTTCATTAGAAATCAAACATAAATTTGCACTCAAGGTGCAATTATACGACTAAATTATAATCAGACATAGGTTACCCATGCCTTTCAGCGGTCCAATCTTTAATTGCCAAAGGAATCTCCATCAGGTTTTCTATTTTGGTCGCCAATGGCACTGCGCATTCTGGCCCAACCATCTGGACACCAGCCTCCAAACATTTGTATACCTCTTGCCTTACTTCCTCAGGGCCTCTGGCGTACAGAGTTTCCGGATTATTTATATTTCCCACAAGAGTGATCCCCCCATCTACAGCGTCCATAGCTTCTTGGGGATCATTTTTCGAATCAAAATGGAAAGAGGCCATTCCTGTTTTGGCAATATATGGCATTCTGTCGACGGTTTTCCCGCATATGTGCAAAATAAGAGGTGCTTCCAATTCATCTACCATTTCAGTATGAATATCTTGCAAAAATTCTTTGTAATATTCCCCACTTACTAGATCACCTGTGGCGTGATCGGGGAATGTCAGTGCATCAGCTCCTGCATCTATCTGGGCTTGTCCGAAAAGTATGGAAATCTCCTTTAATTTTTCTAAAGCCTTCTTTGTTTCATCTGGATTGTCCACTGTGCCCAACAAAAAACTCTCCACCCCAAAGACATGATAGGCGAGAGTCCATGGACCCATCGTTTTTCCAAGAATAGCTACTTCATTTCCAAACTCGTCTTTCAGCATTCTGATTGAGTCAGTTATAGCCTTCATGTCTCGGTGTTCCAGTATGTCCGCCGGTATCTTTACATCATCAGCAGACTTCCAAATGGGGTTATACATTCGCACCGTGGGCCAGTTGTCTTTTTCTTCCCATTGCATTTCACATCCTAGAGCGGATGACTCTTGTATTATGCTGAAATAAGGTGAAATAGAATCGAAACCTAATTCCGTATATCCAGTCGCAGCTAACCTGGCTGCCATTTCTCCGTCCTGGCACGCGTATGGGAAAGGAGCATCTACCAGATCCATCAATTCCACTGTCGCAACATTGGTTGGATTCACAGCCGGCGTTCTGTCGACAGGGTTACCAGCTAAAGCGTTCATCACCCGTTCTTTGGACGACATCGTTTCTTGGTAAGGCATTTCTCAAACGCTCCTTGATTTATGTTTGACTGAAACCTAATGTACTAGTGGTCATTTGGCCCCTCATGGATTCTGCTTGCATCATCGTTTCTACACTACTTATGTTCCGGGAATACGGTAGCAGAATCCTTAATAAGTCATCGTGGTTACGGCGGCACTCGAAAGCTACTTCTTGATCTCCTATTTTGTCCATTTCACCGTATTTGGAAAATCCTGCGATAATCATCCTCAGGCGCGTAGCTGGATTTCTCGCCTCTCCACTCACAGATATCTGGTAGCACCGGCTGTTGTCTGTATCAAATCCTTCCGCTTTGATGATTAAATTGGATTTACTATCCTTTATCTCCATTGCGGCAGTGCTTGTGGTATATTTCGGATCTTTTCCAACAGCTTGAGACAGTAGAAATCGGACCGGCCTGCTATGGATTAAACCGCACTCGAATTTGGCTTGATTATGCGTCCCAGGTACTGGAGTCATGCCTCCCAGGGATACTAATAGGCCCCGAATCTCTCCGATCCGTTTTTCTACGCCAGTTTTGGTGCTGAAGGACCACACTGTGAAGACAGAATTTTTCACATATAGACCTACAGATATTTCATTGAATCTTTTGTCTGTAGGAACTAGTTCCAGACAGCGGCCATATTTTGCTATGACATCTTTTGGTCTAGGGCCATCGTAGGAGACAAGTTTCATGTTTATATTCCTTGATTTTCTTCCAATAGTTTTGAAAATGCGGAAATATGATCTGGTCCGGTTCCACAACATCCACCAATGATGTTGACTCCAATTTCCTTTAACTTCATGAATCTTTCCGCCATGTAGCTTGGTGGTTCAGGGTAGACTATTTCTCCACCTTTAAGGGATGGGATCCCAGCGTTTGAATGAACCAGTAGTGGAGAGTCGGTAGCATCTCTCATCATGGATGCTATCTCTATCATGTTATCTATTCCGTTTCCGCAATTGGTTCCCACAATATCGGCCCCTGACTTAACCAATTCGACTGCGGCCTGTTCAGGTGTTATACCCATCATTGTAAAGTACCCCTTTGGACCTTTATCAAAGGTCATAGTGGATATTACGGTTAGATTGGTGTTTTCTTTAGCCGCTCTGATAGCTATGGAGGCCTCATCAAGGGCTGTCATAGTTTCTATAACTACTCCGTCAGCCCCGCCTTGTTCTAAGGAAATCACCTGATTACAAAAGGCCTGATACAGCTCTTCTTCAGAGACAGCCCCCAAAGGTTCCAGGAATTCACCACTTGGGCCTACAGATCCACATACGAAGGTCCCTGGCTTCGACTGGCTTTTTGCGTGCTCAGCTGCGAGCCTGTTAAATTCGTCTACTTTGTCTCCAAACCCGTAATGGATTTGCCGAAATTTGGTGCCACCAAAAGAATTAGTGAGAACCATGTCAGATCCCGCATCAAAGTAGGATTTTGCCATTCCTCGGACAATTTCAGGGTGACTTACATTGAACTCTTCAGGACATCCGCCGGGCTTCAGGCCCTTTTGCTGCAAAAAAGTTCCGGTCGCTCCATCTGAAACCAGCACCTCTCCATTAGATATTCGATCAAGTATGCCGGGGGAGTTTAAATTCATTTTGTTTTTGACCTTCTAATTCGATTCTATCCATCCGTCGATGGATCCTGCACTGGGGGTTCGAGACCCATTTGTATGTAAATCCCTCAACTTGGCCACAAAATTTTGCGGCATTCCTTTGTTGTAACGATCTACCACGGACTTCAAGACATCATCCAACTCTCCAGGCATTTCAAAATATTCGCCCCATTCCCATGCGTCAAGGTATTCATCCGAACCATAACTTCCTTCCATCATAGAAATCGCATCTACAGCCTCTTGGAATCTCGAATCCAACGGTAGGGATTGGGTTTCAGAGTCATTGGTCGCCTGCACCTGTACTGGAATTTCCTTCCAATACATTAATCGTACTTTCAAATTTCTTATCCTAGAGGAACATAATCATAGCCATTATAGTTCCATAGGCAAACATACAGAAGCTACGACCTCCACATGCCTATTTCTGATTGTTGTGTTATAACTCAATAATTCTTAACAGGGTTCCTAAAGGAGAGGGTTATGCCACATGCACCGATCAACGGAATAGACATTTATTACGAAGCCCACGGTACAGGTGACACGATTATATTTTGCCATGAATTTGCAGGAGATATTCGATCGTGGGACTTACAAGTAAATTACTTTTCCAGAAATTTCAAATTCTT
>DTSF01000134.1 GCA_012965485.1 Dehalococcoidia bacterium | reverse complement strand
ATAAAACCTTACGGCTCCGTGATTTAATTGGTTCTCCCGCCGTCCTCTATTTTTATCCTAAAGATGGCACCTCAGGATGTATACAAGAAGCCTGTGACTTCCGAGATGTATATCACGATTTCCTTGAGCTCGATTGTCCGGTTTATGGAATAAGCCCAGATAACGAGGTCTCTCATCAAGATATGACTGACAAGCACGATTTACCTTTTGATTTATGCGTAGATCCAGATCTGAATACGATCAAGGAATATGGGGTCTGGGGTGAATATCAATTAAATGATAAAGAGGCGGAATATGCCAAGGGTTTTGGGTTTGACCTCGATGAAGGTCTTCGTGCTTGGTCTGTAGTTCGTTGTACTTTCCTCATAGACAAGGATGGCATTTTAGTTCACAAATGGATGAACGTGAATTTCAGAGGTCACGCCAGCAGTGTTAGGGATCAACTTCACAAATCGTTCAAGTTTGATATAGCTTTTTAAAAAATTACCCTGACAGGGTTATCGTAGCGTTAGTCCCATTCCCACTCCACATCACCAATGCGAACCGTATCGCCTTCGGTAATCCCTGCTTCCTCTAAAGCTTTTACGATCCCAGTTTTCTGCATGTGTTTATAGAATTGCATGCGAGCAAGCCAATCCTCATAATCTATCCTCTGGGCTATTCTTTCAACTCCCGGAGCTTCTACAATATATACACCATCTTCTTGATGCACCGAGACTCCCCTTCGTCGGGGCTGTGGACGCAATATCGGAATATTTTCTTCCCCAGGTTCCTCTGGAAGCTTCCGACGGTTTAAAGTAGGTTGCTCAGATAAAACTTGTACCACCTCATCCATCATTTCAGAGACTCCTTCGCCTGATATTGCCGAAATTATATGAAACCTCCAAGCATCTTCTCCCATGGAGTCCCGGACATCCTCGGCGAGTATTCTCACTTCCTCAAGATCAACCTTGTTGATCGCTAAGATTTGGGGTTTATCTTTAAGGGACTCGTCGAATAATTCCAATTCTCTGTTAATCTTGTGAAAATCCCCCCTCGGGTTTTCCGATGTTCCATCTACAAGGTGTACTAGAACCCGGGTCCTTTCAATATGTCTAAGGAACTCATGCCCGAGACCAATCCCTTGGTGGGCTCCTTCAATTAGGCCAGGGATATCAACCATCACAAAATCTTTTTCCCGGTGTTCTACCAACCCAAGTACCGGTTCAATGGTTGTGAAGGGGTAGCTAGCCACCTTTGGGCGTGCGGCGGTGAGAAATGAGATAAGGCTCGATTTGCCGGCATTTGGAACACCTATTATCCCCACATCGGCGATCAATTTCAGTTCCAATCTAAGGCTGTGTTCAGACCCCAATTCGCCCGATTGGGCGATCACTGGATACTGACTTGTGGAGGAAGAATATTTGACATTCCCATACCCGCCTCTTCCTCCTGCTGCTGCAATGTATTCTTCTCCTGAGACCACAATATCGGCGACAACCGAGCCTGCTTCATCCATTATTTGAGTTCCCAGAGGAACTTTTATTATGGTGTCTTCACCGTCCTTACCGTGCTTCTTTGCTTTAGATCCATTTTTCCCATTTCCAGCCACGAAATTTTTTAAGTACCTAAAGTTAATAAGTGTGTTTTCATTGTGATCTCCCTTTATGATGACGTTGCCCCCCCTCCCACCGTCTCCTCCATCAGGCCCCCCTCTCGGCACAAATTTTTCGTGACGGCCGCTTATTGCTCCGTCGCCCCCTGAACCACTTGTTATTTGTATTGATACACTATCAATCATAAATTGGCATCATTTCCTTGTAGATAATAATAGTAATAATAAGGTTGTGTAAATAGTGGATGTTAGTATCTGTTAGGCGGTGGATAGGTATAGATTTTATCATGCTAAATTGTGGAAGGTTAGAGGACTAACAGAAAAATTTGTGGATATTATCTACGGTTCCTATTGAGTGTGGATATCGAGGGTAATTTATCCCCCGCCTGCCCTCTTGTTATTAATAAAATAGACATATAATCGCACAGGCCGCCCACAGGTTCTGTGGAATGCTTTTTGCATATTAGTAGATTTATATTGTTGAGGAGATAAATGGAAGAGATGGCACCCTACATTAAAAACAAGACAGTAGTGAGCGAAATGTTCAGCGAGTCTAACCTTTTTCAGTCCTATTTAGATGTGGAAGCAGCCCTTGCAAGAGCCCAGGCAAGCCAAGGAATTATTCCCACCAAAGCCGCCGAGATAATATCGGAAAAAGCCAGGCTTGAGCTTCTGAATATACAAAATGTTTACGATGGGCTGGATAAGACAGGACATCCTCTGGTTCCTTTGATTTGGGAGCTAGACCGGATATGTGGTGAGGAAGCAGGTGGATATATACATTGGGGTGCCACGACTCAAAATATAACGCAGACAGGAAAACTTCTGTTAATTAAAAAGTGCCATAACAGTTATCTAGAAGACCTAGGTAGTTTGCTTCATATACTTGGGAAGCTGGCTGTAACAACTAAAGATTATGCGATGCCAGGAAGGACACATGGCCAACATGCTGTGCCAGCCACTTTTGGCTACAAAGTCGCTGTTTGGATAGATGAGTTGATGCGGCATGTGGATCGTTTGCAAGCAAGCGAGGAGCGTGTTTTTGTGGCAATGCTTGGAGGAGGAGCGGGAACTATGGCTTCTGTAGGTCTTGAAGGTCTTGAAACCCAAAGGCTGATAGGAAAAGAACTTGGATTAGGATCCATGACGATGCCCTCTAGAGTGATAGGAGATCATCTGACGGAATACATCACTATTCTCGCCATGCTCGCGGCTACTTCTACCAAAATGGCTCGGGAAATCTATACCATGATGAAACAGGAGTTTGGTGAAGTGGAAGAACCTGTTCCTGTAGGCGCTGTTGGCTCCTCAACTATGCCTCAGAAAAGAAACCCTCGATTATGCCAAGATGTAGTCGCGTGGGCTTCTGAAATCAGGACATTTGTGCCGATGTCTCTAGAAGCTATGCAAACTGAGCACGAAGCGGACAAAACTACTAGCATGATGATAAATTCAGCTATTGACAGGACATGTGTACTAATGGGCCAGATCATAAAAGGTCTCGTTGAAATATTCTCTGACCTAAAGGTCTTTCCAGATAGGATGAGACAAAATCTCGATCTTAGTGGAGGTTTAATACTTTCAGAGAGAATCATGCTAGAGCTTGGCCGGAAAATGGGTCGACAAAAGGCGCATGATGCAGTCTATGAGGCAGCTCAAAGATCCGTCAATGAAGGAAGGCCATTTTCTCAGACCTTGCAAGAGGAACCAGAAGTGGCCAGCCATTTAACTAGTGAGGAAATACTAAGGTTATTGGACCCAGAAGAATACACAGGTCTATGTTCCTATTTTGCAGAGGAGTTTGCATTAAAAGCGGAGGAAAAAAGCAAGGAACTAATTGATAATTAGCACACTATATTTTTATCGGTAAAACC
>DTSF01000133.1 GCA_012965485.1 Dehalococcoidia bacterium | reverse complement strand
ACTTTAATTCTACTGGATTGCCTACAGTCTATTTTTCCCACGCTGATGTGATTACTTTAAGGATAAAAGGGCTTTTAGATCAAGCATTTAAAATATGTGAAATACTTTGACATCAACAAACTGATTGTCAAATTGTTGGGAATGAGCAAATGTTTGAGATGTACTGTGAAACAAGGTTCATTTGCATACCCTATAATCGCCGGATCAACCCAGCAATAATTTTTGAGGAGAGTGAATTATGTCTGAATTGAATGAAGATGAGATTCGTGCACTGGCTAAGGCCGTGAACATTGAAGTAAAGGACTCTGATATCACGGATATTAGCTACAGCTTGAATGCCATGTTGCAAGCTATCGATAGTATTGACCCCGAAGGTATTAATGCTATTGAACCTTTGCCCATTATTTTGCCACAGGGGGATTGATGGTTATGAGTGATCAAGAATTAATTTTTATGTCAGCAGCAGACCTGGCTACTAAAATGAAGGAAAAACAAATTTCCCCCGTGGAGGCTGTAAGAGCATACCTTGATAGGATAACCGAGGTTGATGGCAAGATAAACGCATATATTACCGTTTTGGCGGACCAGGCATTAGGGGAAGCCCAACAGGCGGAAAGTGATATAAACGCAGGGTTGATCAAGGGCCCCTTGCATGGAGTTCCAGTTGGGGTGAAGGACCAGATATATACAAAAGATGTACGAACATCAAGCGCGTCCAAAATCCGTTCAGATTTTGTGCCGGACTTTGATGCGACAGTGGTGGAAGGACTTAAGAAATCGGGGGCAATAATCCTTGGCAAGCTGAACATGACTGAATTTGCTATGGGTGACCCGATAACATCTGCCTTCGGCGTAACACACAATCCTTGGGATCTCACTCGGAATCCGGGAACATCAAGTACTGGTTCTGGAGCAGCCACGGCGTCTTTTATGTGCGCTACGTCACTTGGAGAGGATACAGGAGGTTCAGTACGGGGTCCCGCTTCCAATTGCGGGTTAGTCGGACTTAGACCTTCTTGGGGTCGAGTGAGTAGGTATGGAGTAGATGGGGCGTCATGGTCCTTGGATACGATAGGTCCAATCTCTCGTACCGTTGAGGATTGTGCATTGACCTTGAGCGCCATTGCTGGATTTGATCAGAAAGATCAGTACATGAAAGATGTACCGGTGCCAGATTATTGTGCTGCGCTGACTGGAGATATAAGGGGAGTTAAAATAGGGGTAGTGAGAGAATTCTTGGATCCTGATGTCATGGGAGTTACTCAACCTGTGAGGCAAGGAGTGTTACAGGCGACGGAAGTGCTTGCTACCCTTGGGGCTGAAGTTGAAGAGATATCGCTCCCATTAGCCCCCGTCGCGGGTGTTGCAAGCCGGATAATAAGTGCTGTTGAACGCTCAAGTTTGCACCCAGAATGGCTTCGCAACAGACCGAATGAGTTTCATCATAATACTCGAGTTGCCTTTATTACTGGGGAATTGATTCCGTCACAGGTCTACTACAAGGCACAGAAGGTACGTACTTTGGTGCGCAAACAGACTTTGGAAGCACTCGAACGATTTGACGTACTCGTAATGCCCGGTGGTTCAGAACCGGCTACGGTCATGATTTTAGAACCTGGTATACGAAGTAAAGAGGCAGCTGTTCGTGCTTTAACTGAGGCATCATATCGAGGGTTTTTTAGTCTAGTAAGCGGCCCAGCTCTGTCTATATGCTGTGGATATACAGCAGAAGGGGATAACAAACTTCCTTTGGGAATCCAGATTGCAGGGCGGCCATTTGATGAAGCTATGGTGATGAATGTTGCCTATGCGTATGAACAAAATACGAATTGGCACCTTGAGCGCCCTTCATTGTGAAAGGAACTAGGCACACAACTTTTGCAGACCATTTTTGGATTAGAGTTTCCTGTATTCGCTGCAGCAATACTGCTGGCCGATCTGCAAATCGGCAAAGCAGACCCCTCAATAAATTTAATGAGGGGAATTGTGTCCATGGTGGAGACGGGGGGAGAGTCGAACTACACCAGAAACAGCTACAAACGGTACTTCTGGCTTCATAAAATGAGAATGGTTGTGAAATCGGCTAAGAAATCTTGAAGTCGTCGGGGAGCCCGTTGACGTCTGTGAGTTCAGACCCTGTGAAATCAGCTAAGAAATCTTCAAATCCTGCCTGACTCTCTGGGGGATATGGGAAAGGTGCGGTGATTCGAGTTGTCAGATTATTGCTTATTCTTGTACACGGCCAATTCTTTAACCATGTCCTCAAAGTCTATGATGATGCGCCTAATCATTCTCTCGTCATTTTTGCATAAGGACTTCAAGTTAGCCTCCATTAATTCAGCGGCCCTTCGGGTGTCTACAATGGTGAACCATGCCAGATCAAAACTCTTGCCAGCAATAGTTTTTAAAGGATTGTCAGCAATGAGCAAGTCCAGCGTGGGAACTCTCAGTCCGTTGCCGCACAGCCTCGTACATTACTAGCGCCGCCGCTACAGAGACGTTGAGGGAAGTGATGTGCCCCTTCATTGGGATGGAGACTATCTGGTCACACCGCTCTTTCACTAAGCGCGATAGGCCCTTGCCTTCGGCACCGATGACCAGCGCTACGGATTGGTGGTAGTCTGCCTGCGTGTAGTCCTTGTCTCCGGCCATATCAACGCCGACAGTCCAGATACCTCCTCGCCGTAGATGGCTAATGCTTTGTGGAATGTTGCTGACCCTGGCCACTGGAATGTATTCAACGGCACCAGCTGAAGTCCGAGACACAGCTGCTGTCAGGCCGACGGCACGCCGTTGCGGGATGATGACACCGTGTCCTCCGACAGCGTCGGCAGTGCGAAGTATGGCACCCAAGTTGTGTGGGTCCTCGATGCCATCCAGGATGATGTATAGGGGTAGGTCATCTCTTTGCTGGGAGGCTTCCAGCAGGTAGTTCAGGTCTACGTACTCCTTGGTGGCAACCATGGCGAGAACGCCTTGGCTGTGCCCAGTGGAGCTAAGCTTTTGGATGAGGCGCGAGTCAACGTATTCCACCAAGACACCGTTCTGCCTGGCGTGGTAGAGAATCTGGCCGATGACACTGTGGCGCCCGATGCCTTTGGACAGGAGCAGTTTGTTGATTGGGCGGTCGGCCTTCAGCGCCTCCAACACGGGGTTTCGGCCCTCGATTGGTTTTTCCGGGTTAGGAGAAGGCAGCCTATTCCAAGAAGATACCGCGTCGCTCCCGGGTCTCTTATCAACCATGTGCATCCCCCCTTATGGGACTCCTTGTCGTTAGGGTAGCATCCAGGCTTACATGATTCTGCCTCTGGGGTCAGTATAGCCTAGTGCGGCAATGGGAGTAGAGCTTCGTATTACGTGGCTATCAGGCCAAAGCCGGCTTTTAGGCCTCTCTTTGAAATAGCTATTATGCGCCAGGACTCGGGAATAGTATTGATCCAGGAAGAAGTGGATCGGGGACACAAAAAACATCAGCCTCCGCCT
>DTSF01000132.1 GCA_012965485.1 Dehalococcoidia bacterium | reverse complement strand
AGACCCGAGAATTCACTGCCGAAGGCTAGAAACTCCCAGAATAAGTGTTCCTAAAGGTTCTGTGGCCATTGCGGATTCTCAAACTGGTGTATATCCAGTTTCCAGCCCAGGAGGATGGAGACTGATAGGCCAGACCCCAGTTACGATGTTTGACCCGAATAGACCCCATCCATCAATAGTGACCCCTGGAGACTACATCCGTTTTGTACCCATTGGTTCTGAGGCGGAATTTGAGGAAATATTTGAAATGTCTGTGAATGGTAGCTATGAGGTTCAAGTTCAGTGATAGAGATTTTAAAAGCCGGCACTTTAACTACGATTCAAGATTCCGGCCGCTCAGGCTACCAAGAGTTAGGTGTTCCTGAAACAGGAGCCCTGGACACATTTTCATTCCGGTGTGCCAATTTATTGACTGGCAACCATGAAAATGCCCCAGCGATGGAGGCTGTCTTATTCGGCCCAGAGGTTAAATTTTCAGATGAATCTTTCATCGCCATAACAGGGGGAGACCTTTCTCCAGCTATAGATGGTACTAAGGTGAATTTGTGGGAAACGTTACTAGTCAGTGCAGGGTCAATACTTTCTTTTTCTGGACCAACAGGTAACGGGATACGGTCTTATGTATCGATTTCAGGTGGATTTTTCGGAGATAACACTCGATCGGTGATGGGGAGTTATTCGACTTATCTGCCGGGCGGATTTGGAGGTTACGGAGGTAGGGCATTAAAGGACGGAGATGTTCTTCATATTGGTATGGCGGAGGAAAAATTTGCAGGGGAATTGGTTTTGGAAAACCCACCTTCTTTTGGGGATGATGAAACTCTTAGAATCATACTAGGTCCGCAGGATGGCATGTTTGCTCCAGCAGCCATTCAAACTCTGATTTCCAGCTCCTATGAAGTTACTCCCAATTCAGATCGGATGGGCTGTAGGTTGGATGGACCAATGTTGGAACATTTGGATGGCCCTGATGTCATATCTGATGGCACTGCATTTGGAGTCATTCAAGTCCCAGGTGACGGCAAGCCCATTATTTTACTTTCTGATAGGGGTACTACTGGTGGATACACCAAGATAGCTACCGTTATTTCTGCTGACAGAAGTAAATTAGCTCAGCTAATACCGGGTGGGAGCGTTAATTTTGAAGTGGTTAATCAGGAAAAAGCCGTTAATTTATTGAGAGGCCAAGAGAGGTTACTCTCTTCACTATCAGTACATGGGGGAGTTCCCTTAAATATTAAAGTGAATGGTGTGTCAGTGGATATAGTTGACGATGACAACCAGCCGGCAATAGGAATTAATATGGAACACTCAACTTATAAAACAGTGGTGTCTGACGGTCACAAAGACCATCAAATAGAATTGGAAATATCTGAATGAAATTGTGAGGTAAGCATATGGGTAAAAAAATGGCAGTGGTCGGAGCAGGTGCGGCTGGAAGTTATATCGGAGCCTTTTTGACGAGAGAAGGACACGATCTCGTTCTCATCGACATGTGGGGAGAACATGTGGGTAAAATGAATGCTGAGGGGATCGACGTTTCAGGCTCTCAAGGCCCGTTCAATGTTCCCGTACGGGCCCATCATTTTTCCGATGCCTCCCAACTCAAAGGTAAATATGACATCATATTTTTTGCTATGAAGTCATATGACACTGTGTGGGCGGCCCATTTTGCGAAAAATCTGCTGGCAAGTAATGGTGTGCTTGTGAGTAACCAGAACTGTATGAATGACTTAACCCTAGCTTCAATAGTAGGCTTTGAAAGGGAAATTGGTTGCGTTATGTCGGGCATAACAGTGGGGCTTTGGGAACCAGGTCATGTAAATCGAGGTGGCCAGCCAGGTAGAGACCGTGGGCACGATGTTTTCAGGGTCGGGGAGTTACATGGCAGGATTACTCCAAGAGCGGAGGAAATTGCGGAACTTTTGTCTTGTATTGATGGCTCAAGGGCTACCTCAAACATATGGGGTGAGAGGTGGTCAAAACTTACTACAAATGCCTCCTCAAATCCTATAACTGCCATGACAGGACTTGGCTCAAACGGGGCAGCAGAACTTCCGGAAGCAAGAAGATTGCAAATCGAAATTTCAAAAGAATCTTGCCGAGTTGCCTTAGCTCAAAACTTCGATGTTGAACCAATAAAAGGTATTACTGCAGATGTTTGGTCACGTGCGAATGAAGGCGATATTTATGAAGAGTTAGATGAAAAATTCTTACCGAGCCCAGGAGCAAGTGATTGGAAATCTTCTATGTCACAGGACGTAACCAAAGGCCGGAAGACTGAAGTTACCTTGATGAATGGATATATTTCAGAACAAGGTACCCTGGCTGGGATACCCACGCCAGTTAACACCGCGATCACCTCTGTAGTGGATGAAATTGACCAAGGCACCAGGCAAGCAAATGTGGTGAACATTAAAGAGGTTTTAACTAGAGCGGGAATCACATAAACAAGTATGTTTGAAATTCTTCATGAGCTGTCGAACTGGATCAGGGAGTTTGCTGAAACAGATTGGGCAATTCTAATACTGTTTATAACAGCATTCTTAGAATCTACTATTTCTCCTATTCCTCCTGATCCATTACTGATTCCAATGGCTATAATCAAGCCCAGCTCGGCCATATGGCTTGGTGCTCTATGCACACTGGCTTCTGTGTTGGGAGCTGTACTGGGACACCGGCTTGGATCCCAATTTGGGAGACCACTACTTGGTAAGTTTGTCTCCGAAAGTAGGATTCAATCAGGAGAATCGTTGTTTGACAAATATGGTATTTGGGCTGTGTTGGTGGCTGCTGTCACGCCTATACCTTATAAAGTGTTCACTATATTAGCCGGAGTACTGAAACTAGATATGAAGCGGTTTCTCATCGCATCTATTATTGGACGGGGGATGAGGTTTCTTAGCCTTGGTGTTGTGATATTTCTGTTCGGCGAAGATGTCCAGAATTTTGTGGAAGAACAATTTGAAACCCTTGCTTTGTTAGCAGGGGTTGGTGTCGTGGCTTCCGTTCTTTTTGTGCTGATACTTGTTAAATGGAAAACTAAAAGAGGTTCTAGGAAAAAACAATCAAACGCCTAGGAAATCAAAGTTCCATACGAGATTGAACCCGACTCGAGGATGGCTTATTAAATTCATACCCCAAATGCTCATAAGCCCTTCTAGTGGCTACCCTTCCCCTTTGCGTACGATCTAGGAAGCCCATTTGAATCAAATATGGCTCGTACACATCCTCGATCGTTTCTGACTCCTCATTAATTGAGGCAGCTATTGTGTCTATGCCGACCGGCCCCCCGTCAAATTTTTCAATAATGCATTTAACCACGTTTATATCCACCCCGTCGAGGCCCAAATCATCTATTTTTAAATCTGTTAAAGCTTTGAGTGCTACATCTTGGGTTATTATGTTGTCAGCCACCACTTGGGCATAATCCCTCACTCGTCTTAACAACCTGTTTGCCACTCTCGGGGTTCCTCGCGCCCGTTTCGCAA
>DTSF01000131.1 GCA_012965485.1 Dehalococcoidia bacterium | reverse complement strand
ACAAGGTATCAAATTGATATCTCTCGTTATATTGTCGTCTAAGAACACAAAAATAAGAAGGTCTAAATGAAGGTAAGCTATTCCTAAGTCAGCCTATTTCTCCTCTTGAGGGCCAAAACTGTCTATTTTCGATTTCCCGACCCTCTACTCCAACATTTTGGTCAGCGATACCCGATTAACCCATTCCTATTTTTCTAATATTTTATTGACACTTAATACTAAATTGCCATAGGTTAATCTCGTCAGAAGACGTATCTATTTACAAGTTACTTTATCAACAAGGAGAGTTTAATATGCTTTTTCACGTAACAGCGGCCCATGACCACGAAACGTGCCCTGGCAGGGAAGGGGGACCAGATAGCGAAGCCGTAATAAATTATCAAAAGTGGATGGAAGGAAATGATGAAGTCAAAGTATTGGGAGTATGGGGATACAACGTTTCTCATACCTTATTCGGCGTCATAGAGGCTGATGATATGCAGGCTATTACCAATCTGTTGAGACCTCAGATGCACACTGGAAATGTTGAAGTCTTGCCGGTTATGGATAGTATCGAAATCAGGAAAAAAGGTGGCAACTGGGGTAAATGAGCTTTTTTCACCCTGATAAAAACTTATGTAAACGTACCGTATCCAGGTACACACACATGGATGCGGTATCTACTCTAGATGTAAGAATCTTATTCGAGGCTATAAAATTCAGCTGCAGTGCCAGATAGGAACCTATTTTTTTCCTGCGGCGACATATCTCCCATGGCGAAAAGGGCCGCGTCCATCACTTCTTGATAATTACCGGCAAGCAAGCAAACAGGCCAATCGCTACCCCACATTAACCTGTTTATGCCAAAAATTTTCCTAACTTGTTGTACAAATGGGCGCAAATCCTGGGGAGTCCAGTTATTGTGGTCGGCCTCAGTTACCATCCCAGACACCTTACAAAAAAGATTACTGTATGGCTGTAACTTTGAGATGCCATCACTCCAAGGTTGAAACACCTGATCACGAATGTTTGGTTTGGCTATATGGTCCACGACCATTTTCAAATCAGGCAATTCATTGCAAACAGTGGGTATCTGGTCAAGATGAATCGGCTTCACCAATAAGTCATAAGATAGGTTCCGATTTGACAGTTCTTTCAAACCGGCTAAGGTCTGCTTTCTGAGTAGCCAATTCTCATCAACTTCTTCCTCCACCTGGTGTCTTACCCCTACAAGAGGCCCGAGCTCCATCAGCTCGTCCAAGGTATCTCCAACTTTTTCATCTTGTAGGTCGACCCATCCAACCACACCTCGTATCCAGGCGAAATCATTTGCGCATTCAAGTAGGAATTTAGCCTCTTCAACAGTTTGGTCAGCCTGAACAACCACACTACTACGGACGGAACACTGTTCCAAGATGGGAGCCAGGTCGGCCGGAAGGTAACTTTGGCGCAAAGTAGTGTCATCTTCTGGCATCCATTCGTATTGAAAAAGACCTAGATCCCATAGATGGTGGTGTGAATCAACAATTTCCATGGAAGCCTTATTTAGGATTTAGGTCAAATACTTTCCGCATTGGAGCCCACCAATCACCATCATTGGTAAAAGGAGTCTTTTTCTGGTATTTCCTCATCAAATTATCCCACTGTGCTGCCTTGTCAGAGGAGTCAGTATATTTTTGGAAATCCGCTATTAGGTCAAAGTCATCTTTAGTATCGATGACCATAAACAACCTATCACCCAGGAGATAAATCTCCATGCCCTCAATCCCAATTTCCAATAACCCTTCCTTCACCTCTGGCCAAACATTTCTGTGATATTCCTTATATTCCCTTATTGAACTGGACTCGTCCACCAGGTCCAATGCCATTGCAAAAGTTTTCATTTGGGTCACCATTTTCTTAAAACCCGTGAATGAAATTCACGATTTTAACTAACGATTGTTCAATTTTCTCCACTCTTCAATTGTTTCTTCTGTTGGAGGATAGTATTTCCCGGGAGCTACCCCTTCAGCTTTAATCTTGTCCTTTACAAGGTTTTCCGCACCTTCATGCTCTACAGCCCATTCAAGAACCGCCTGTGCCATCCAAGAAGGAACTACCAATACTCCGTCATTGTCCCCGACCATAACGTCACCAGGGCGTACCAAGGCTCCACCGCACTGGATCTGAACGTTCTCTTCTGCCGGAAGACTGGAGGGGTTACCATGAAAACTTCGCGCCTTGGCATATATGGTGAGATCATATTTTTCATCTATTAGGACATCTAAATCTCTGATTGCCCCGTCTATGACAACTCCGTCAGCATTATTCATAGCCAACTGCAGTAATTTCACATCACCTGCAACAACGTCTTGAACTCTACCGCCGATGTCAGCGACCAACACATCTCCCGGTCCACAACGTCCCATTGCAATATATTCGGGTGAATCTATACCGCCAGGTTTATCATTAATGATATCTGGACGAATCGGCATAAATCTCAGAGTTCGAGCTCTAGCCGCGAAACGTTCTTTACCAGGGGTAAAGGGAGTGTAATTTTCTATGCCTTCGCATACACAAAAAGTTGATCCGAAAGATCTAAGAGCATTGTATATTGTGGCCGTCGGAATTGCTTTTAAGCTGTCAAGAACTTCCTGAGAAACCTCAACTGGTTTCATATCAAAAGTAGCCATTAATTTTCCTCCGTCTAAGAACAGTAATCTACCTTCGGTTGGCAACACTATCATGTAGCCCTAACTTCTTCCATCACAAGTTATAAAAATTGGATATCCAGTAATCCATTTGACTAGCATCTACCTAGTTTTATATAACCTGATGGTAAAAAAGAGTTAATTCATTGTTTTTCTGATATGCACCTAGTTCCCTAACAAAGGATTTTCGTATGGAATATGGAATTGTATTGCCAAAACACATCAATGCCGATGAGTTAATTAAATTTGCCAGAGCGGCCGAAGAGCTGGGATTTCATTCTCTATGGGCGGCTGACCATATAGTCCTTCCAATGGAGGAAACCAACCTTTATCCATATACTGACAATGGCCGTTTCACAGCGAATGCTGAAGACCCTCAGTTGGATGCCTTTACCTTGCTGAGCTTCATAGCATCGCAAACGAATCGAATAAACCTAGGTACCTCAGTCGCAATAATTCCTTACCGAAACCCCATAGTACAGGCTAAAATGTTTGCTTCTCTTGATGTGCTCACAAAAGGAAGGGTTATATGCGGAGCTGGGGTAGGGTGGTGGAAGGAAGAGTTTGCAGCCCTGAATGCCCCTTTTGAAAAACGCGGCCTTGCAACAGATGAATATCTTCAAATTTTCAAACTATTGTGGACTTCCAATATCACAGAATTTCATGGAGAGACCTATGAATTCTCCAATATTGCCTTTTTCCCTAAACCTATTCGAAAACCAAACGGTATTCCAATTTGGATTGGAGGCCACACAAAGAGGGCAGTGAGAAGAACTGTTAAATATGGCGATACATGGCATCCGACTAGACTTAATCCTGACCAGATTGAAAATATGCTCCCTTTTATGAATCAGCAATGTGAAGAATATGGCCGTAATAAAGACGAAATATCGATCTCATTAAAAAGAACACTCCATTTCACAGATATCGGTATTGAAACCAATTCAAGAATTCGTTCTCAAGCGGCTTTGATCGACTCCACTCAGGCAGTTATCGAGGATATCAAGCACTGTGAAGATCTGGGAATCAAAAATCTCACCTTTGATTTCCAGACCAATAAGACAGGGGAATGCATAAAAATCATGGAACATCTTATGGATACAGAAGCCCGATTAACGTAAAACAACAACAATTGAGTATAGTCTAGAACTGATATTGAACCCCTGGATTAATATCACTAGTAAGGGTTTCTACCCCATGTTCAGTCACAAGTACCGTATCACTACATCCAATCGCCCCTAGATCAGGGATTCTCATGGTTGTTATTAAATGAAAACACATTCCGGACATTAACAGTCTAGACTCATCTGTATTAATTGAAAATATGTCACCCTCATCCCAACCGGGGGGAAAAGCTATCCCAATACCATATGCAATCCTTCTCCCCTGTTTGTAACCTATGTTGGCTTCGTTTATTACCGAACTTCCTGCTTTAAACACGGAGCAGGCTGGTACACCTTGCTTCATTGAACCTTTTGCCACTTCCAAAGCTTCGGTGGCAACTCGGTTAGCCTCAAGTACTGCTTCGGGCGGGTCCCCAACAAAAACACTTCTCGATTGGGCAGCATGATATCTGTTCACACTCCCAGGTATTTCCATAAAAACTAAATCTCCTGATTCGATCAATTTCGGAGACCATGTGGCGTGTACCAATTGCGATCGTTCACCTGAGGTTATAAAAGCAGGTAACCCTGTATATTCTGAGCCTGCCATATCCAATTCAGTGTGAACCGAGGCAGCTATTTCCAATTCGGAGACTCCTTCAATTACCGCAGCTATACCTGCTTTCATTCCTCTAGATGAAACTTCCGCTGCTTCTCTCATGTAGTCGATTTCACGAGATGATTTTAGTAACCTGCAAGACTCCACAAGTCCACTCCCGTCAGCTAAACGAGAATCTGGCAGTAACGCGCACATACTCTGATAAAAATCCACCGTAAGGAAACGTGATTTAGTTTCTAACCCTATTAAGCTTGTGGCGGATTCTATCTCCTTCAAAATTTCAGCAGTTACCTGAGACCAATCAGAGGTATCAGGATATACACGTGAATCCTCTATCCAACAAAATTCTGGGATTAAAGCGGCCTCGTGGGGAGGTGCTATGAAAACAGGGGCAGACTCTAGCGGGAGAATAAGAGCTTGATACCAGTAATATCCTGGGGTCTGATACCCGGATAAATAATAGATGTTTTCAGGACTATGGATTACTAAAACATCAAGCCCCTTTATTTCCATCAATTCTCTTACTTTCTGAATTCGTGCCTCATATTCCTCAGGTGTAAATAATTGTGTTCTAGGTAATTTCATATTCTATATTTTCCAGAATTTTGGATTATGAGGGAAAGTACATCATTGGACCATCTGCTGTACAGCATTGGATCGAATACCTCTTAATTATCTCGTTTAACGCATGCAGCTGATATACATGGTACAGTCACATTAAATCAGGGAAACAAATAAAATCTACAAGAGTGTATTCGAGGAACAAACTGAGTAATGGAAGATACCAATTCAAGATTTATAAATTGTACTTTGATAGATGCACTTTCCCTTGAACCAAGAGATGTTCACGTCTCGGTAGAAAATGGAGAAATAGCTGACGTGTCCGATAGTGCTATACCAGACAACTCTGACACAAAAACCATAGACTTAAGGAATAAATATATACTGCCCGGTTTGTGGGATGTTCACACCCATATAGGTAGAGGCATTCCCGATCATGAGGCAAGAGATGAGACGACCGCTCAGAGAACAGTTCGAGCCGGTGATAATTGCCAGCGGGCACTAACCCTTGGGATAACGTCATTGAGGGCTGTTGGAGAGAAAGATTTTATAGATGTGGCCTGGAAACAAGCTTTTGAATCAGGTGAATATGTAGGCCCTAATCTCTATACCTGTGGTTGGTTCATAACTACGACGGCCGGTCATTTTCTAAAAAGTGGCTGCGCCATCGAAGTTGACGGACCGACTGAATACATTCGGACAATTAGAGAACAGATAAAAAATGGAGTGGACTTCATAAAACTTAATCTTACCGGAGGGGTTATGGGGCCAAAATGGGATAAAATGCCCAATACCTTCCCTTTACAAGATGAGCTGAAGGCGGCTTTCGATGTATGTGAACAAAGAGGCTACAAAGTTGTTGCTCATGCAGGAGGAGTTGATGGTATTAAGAAGGCGATATCATTAGGGGCCCATACTCTTGAACACGGATACCAATTTGATGACGAGGCCATCAATATGTTGGCTGAATCTGAAACCTATTATGTTCCGACGCTCAGCCTTACCCATATGAACCGCGGAGAAGCATTCGCTGACTCTGCCTCTCAGCTTAGATGGATGAAAGCACATCCAATAGACGAGGGTTACAGGGAAAGAGCTATAGAAGCGGCTGTGATGCATGCCTCTGGCTTTAAAAAAGCGATAGCCGCAGGGGTGAAAATTGCCTGCGGTTCCGACCTTGATTTGCCGTACGGTGCTCTATTTGAAACAGAAATGTTGGTCAAATGCGGAATGACAGAACATCAGGCAATAACAGCTGCTACTCTAACATCGGCGCAAGTCTGTCTAGCCGATGAAAAGAACGGAACTATCGAGCCAGGTAAGAAAGCGGATTTCATCATCCTAAACAACAATCCATTAGAAAATATCAGTAACCTGCAGGATGTATACATGGTCGTTAAAGACGGGCGTATCGTACGGGATGATTCCAACCGGTAAGGGATGTAGCCTAATTTGATGAGATCGATCGGTTGGTTGCCTCAAACCCTAATCGCCATGTTTTCGCGACGAAATTAACAAGGTTATTTAACTTATGCAGATCAAAGATCGGTTCCTTCCTTCTTTATCTCACCGGGATTACAGAGTCATGTGGACCGGACACATTGTGGGTGAATCCTCTTCATGGGCTCTGGGTGCTGCGGAAGGTTGGCTAATTTTTAATCTTGCTGAAAATAATCCAAGTAGTTGGGTCGGTGCTGTTTTTTTTGCGGCTATGATCCCCTGGTTTTTTGCCCCAATTGTCGTTGGGTTCTTAACCGACAGATTTTCCCGGCGAAACATTCTGATTCTGGCGTATCTCCTAAGCCTTTTTCACGGTATAGCATTAACAGCTCTGATATTCACGGGTGTAATCGAGGTATGGCACATTCTCGTACTAGCAGTGGTCAACGGGATCGCCCGGGCAACCCACATGGGAGCAATAGAGGCATTGGCAGCCAATCTTGTCCCAACAAACCATTTACCTAACGCATACACATTGATATCTGCCGGTTACTATGCGACTCGACTGATAGGGCCTGGCCTTATCGTTCCTCTTATGGGACTAACGGATATAAAATGGATATTTCTATCCTGTGTTGTCGCCTACGCTGCAGGCGTTTATTTGGTAACTCGGGTTAAAGCAGTTTCTACAGGACGCATTGATCCAGAAAAAGGCTTAATCTATAACACTTTTTCTGGATTCAGGTACATCTACAGCCACCCTGTTTTAAGAAGTGTGATGTATCTTGTCATGTTTCACTGTACTCTCGTCATGTCTTTTGAATCTCTATTACCGGCAGTATCTAATAACCAGTTAGCATCGGGTGGGAGTGGGGTTGCGTACCTACACATGATGATAGGACTCGGCGCTTTAATGGCTTCAATAGCCTTGGCCCCCATACGTGGTCACGGAATCCTAGGGCAATTGTTCCTAGTTTCTGCGGTGGTGAGCTCCTTTGGCAACTTTATTTTGGGTGTGTCTGCCGGTTTGCAATTCGCAATGGTAGGTACGGTAGTTATCGGTATATCACATGCTGCTTTTATGACTATTGCTACCATCATGATCCAGTCGGTAGCGCCAGATTACCTCAGGGGAAGAATAACCAGCATTTACCTTATTCACGCAGGCGGCCTCATGAGTTTCTCATATTTTGCCAACGGGGTTCTTGCTGACCTGTATGAACCCTCAAGGATACTCACTATCGGAGGGATAGCTTTCCTTACAGTTGTTATTATTAGCTGGCTTATCCACACCCCGAGGCTAATATACAAGCGTGGTGCCATAATTCAGGAGTCCTAAAAGTCAGATAATGGGGATGAATACCGTGTATCTATCTGAACCTCTGGAGAACATGGTATCGACTGACTGAGGTGACCATTGACGCAGAAGACTGGTAGTCTATAAAAATCTTACATCCTTAATCTATGGTGGATTACATGTGGCATATTTCAGAAGATGATCTGGAATCAATAGCAATTGGGGCAGGCATACTGGGTACCGGGGGAGGAGGAAATCCTTATATAGGGATGCTTCGTGCTAAACAAATGATCAGAGAAAACGGGCCCGTAAAAGTCTTATCTCCCGATGAACTCGATGAAAATGACAATATTGTTTGTGTAGGTGGAATTGGAGCTCCTACTGTTGGAATAGAGAAAATTCGGGACAAGCAATCTTACTATGCATTAAAAGCCATCGAAGATTTCACCGGCAAGAAAGCTACCGCTATCATCTCCAATGAAATAGGGGGAAGCAACTCTCTAGAACCGATCATACCAGCATCACTAGCCGGCCTTCCCGTAGTTGACGCAGACGGGATGGGACGAGCCTTTCCTGAAGTTCAAATGAAGACTTACTTTGTATATGGCGTTCCCAGCTATCCAATGGCGGTATGCGATGAAAAAGGAAATACGGCCTTAATTACAGAGGCCCTCGACGCCAAATGGGTTGAAAGGATGGCCCGGTCCGTAACAATTCAGATGGGAGGAGTTGCTTGTTATGCCTTGGCTCCTATGACTGCTCAACAAGTGCGAACCACAGCTGTTTTAGATTCTCTGAGTTTAGTTAAGAGGCTTGGAAATGCTGTTCGCAACGCTCGAACTAACCACGAAGATCCCATTAAAGCTTTGTTGAATGTCCACCCAGGAAAAGTATTGTTTCAAGGAAAAATCGTAGATTTAGACAGGCAAACCACCGCCGGATTCGCAAGAGGCCAGGTAGTAATTGAAGGTATGGATCAATTTGAGTCAGATAAATTAACGATCGAATTCCAAAATGAAAATCTTATCGCCCGGTTGAATTCGGAAATTATTTGTATCGTACCGGACCTAATATGCATCGTAGATTCAGAAAGAGGGGAGCCAATCACCACAGAACTCCTAAGATACGGATTTCGAGTGACAGTGCTTGGGTTCCCAGGCCCCGAATTGTGGAAGACTCCAGAGGGGCTTTCCACAGCCGGGCCTTCTGCTTTTGGATACGACGTTGAGTATTCAGACCTGGAGTTGACTTAGTTTTTTTGTGTAGCACCGACAATTCAAACTATCTTGGAAGGTAGGTAGCAAAAATTTATGTATATAGGAATTGACGTCGGAGGAACGAACACTGACGCCGTCTTGATGGATCGTGATGTGTTGGTGGGTAAGATCAAAAACCCAACTACTCCTGATGTTACATCTGGCATAATTTCTTGCATAAACACTCTTATTAACCCTAGACCAGACGTCGGCCAAATAGACGCCGTAATGTTGGGTACGACCCATTTTGTCAATGCTCTTTTACAACGTCGAGAATTAGCCCCTTCTGCAGCTTTGAGACTTTGTTTACCCGCGACAACAATGCTTCCTCCTTTGGTCGATTGGCCCGATGATTTAAAGAATTCAATAGGAGGGAATACATATATGGCTAGAGGCGGCCATGAATATGACGGGCGGGAAATTTCTTCAATTGATGAAAAAGAATTACGGGAAATAGCAAAACAAATGACCGCTGAGGGTGTGAGGTCAGTTTCCATATGTGGAGTATTTTCTCCGGTTGATGGCTCCCACGAGAAAATTGCAGCCGAAATTATTAAGTCGGAAACTCCTGACATGAACATCACTTTGTCGTCAGAAATCGGCCGCGTCGGCCTATTGGAGAGAGAAAACGCAGCGATGCTCAACGCTTGTCTAGTTGAAGTGGCTGCTAAAACGGTAGACGCAATTCGCGCAGCTATGGCCTCAGCAGGATTAAATGTACCTTTGTTCTTTAGTCAAAATGATGGAACTTTAATGCAATCGGAGTTTGCGTCCCATTACCCTGTTTTCACTATTGCATCAGGCCCAACTAACAGTATGAGGGGTGCTGCCTTTCTATCCGGGGTGTTGGATGCAGTAATAATAGACATTGGAGGAACTTCAACTGATGGAGGAATGTTGGTGCGTGGTTTTCCCCGGGAGGCGGCAGTATCTGTAAACGTTGCAGGAGTTAGAACTAATTTCCGAATGCCCGATGTTTTTTCTATAGCCCTCGGAGGCGGAACTTTAGTAAACCAAAACCCATTGATCTTAGGACCGGAAAGCGTTGGTTTTAACCTAACCAGTGAGGGGCTGGTTTTTGGTGGTGCTCAAGTCACTACAACAGACATGGCAGTTGCTAATGGAATGGCCGAAGTCGGTGACCCGAGACTCGTATCCGATATTGATAGGTCTTTTGCCGAAGATACCATTAATGAAATTCAAAAACTTGTAGAAGGCGTAGTCGATCGAGTGAAAATTAGTGCGCAACCAGTTCCTGTGGTTTTAGTCGGTGGAGGCAGTATCCTCGTAAGAAACTCCTTCGACGGTGCTTCAAATGTCCTACGTCCTTCCAACGCAGAAGTAGCCAATGCTATCGGAGCCGCCATCTCACAAGTCGGTGGACAAGTAGAGAAAGTGTATTCTCTGACTGACATGAGTCGAGATGAGGCATTGGATCTTGCAAAAGATGAGGCCACACAAAAAGCTGTTGAGGCCGGTGGTGATCCAAAATCAATAGAGATTGTGGATATAGAAGAAATTCCATTGACGTACCTGCCAAGCAATGCGTTAAGGGTGAAGGTAAAGGCGGTAGGTAACCTAATTTAGACTCAAACGAGTCTTTGAATTTAGTTTTTGTCGCTAATTGCCAACGACCAGACACTAAAAGATAAGGAATAATTCACGGAATGGCTCTACCACTAAATTTACCCGTGCATACCTCGTTATCCACAGCTATAGTTCCATTCACAATGACAAATGGAATACCAGTCGGATATTGGGTAGGATCATCATATGTGGAGTTATCAATCACTGAATTGGGGTCGAACAAAACGACGTCTGCAAAATATCCTGGCTTAATACGACCTCTTGATTCTAAGCCAAACCTGTGGGCAGGGTTATCAGTCAGTCTTTGAATAGTCTCCTCAAGTTTCATCATATTATATTTGCGCTGAAATCTACCTATGATTCTGGGAAAGGTACCATAGGCTCTAGGATGTGGATTGCTACCTAATGGAATCGAATCACTACCTACCATGTAATCAGGGCGAGACAATAATTCAATAGCATCGCGGTTTATTTGATCCCATATCGACACGCTGACCGGAGGAGAGGCCCAATATCCAACCTGTCCCTCGTTTTCCAAAAGAATTTCACAAAGAGTTTCCCCGAGACTTTTACCTCTAGAGGCGGCAATTTGTGGCAATGACATGCCTTCCAGTTCAGGATGGATTGGCACATACGAAAATACAGCATCATCTATCGGCCGTGGGTAGTCATTATCGAGATAATCCGACAACCGTTTCCTTTCAGCAGAATTAGCCAGTCTGTCCATAACCGCTTCTGGGCCTCCTTCATGGGCATAACTTGGCAAAAAGCTCAGCGGAAAGGTGCTGCCTGTAGGGTATGGATAAAGCTCAAGCGATACGTCGACTCCTTCACTGATAGCTTTATCAATTAGTTCAGTTTGAGCTTGCACCTGACCTGCGGTAGCTTCATTTGTCCGAAAATGTGAGAAATGCACTTTCACACCCGATCTTCGGCCAATCTCTAATGCCTCGGCTACACCCCCACCTCCAAAAGCTCTATCTGTATTCTTATCCCTTAAGTGAGTCACATAGACCCCTTGGTACTCAGCGACAACCTTGCAAAGTTCTATTAGTTCTTGAGTGTCACTCCAGGCGTTAGGAAAATACGACATCCCAGTTGCCAATCCAACAGCACCATCCTCCATCCCTTGTCTTATGAGATCCTTTGCTTTCTCCAAATGAGTTCCGGTTAGGGGAGCATCTTCAAACCCCACGGTCTCAAGGCGAATCGCACCATGGGGAATACAGTAGGCAGTATTTATGGATACTTTGTTATGATAATGAGACTTAAAACTTGCTACCGATGACATATCCAGTTCAGCCGAGGGAAGTCCCAAAATACCAGAAAGATACCTTCTATTAGCAAGGTAATTTTCCTTAGATAATGGCGCGTATGACAATCCGTCTTGGCCTAGTATCTCGGTAGTTACTCCTTGGCGAAGACTATTGGCATGCTGTGGGTTTTCAAGAAGTTTTCCGTCAGAGTGAGTATGTGTATCGATAAAACCAGGAGAAGCCGCAAGACCACGTCCTTCTATAATCCTTGATCCTTCAACCCCATCTAGACTACCGATTGCCTCTATACAATCATTTTTGATCAATATATCGCCAGAAAACGGTGAGGAACCCGTACCATCATAAATTGTGCAATTTCGAATTAAGATGTTTGAAATTTGAATCGACCTCTGTAACTTGTTTGGGTGCTTCAATAGCGGCATTATACAGCTTGGCCTATTGCCAGCGGAGCAACTTATAAACTTTTGCGTTCGGAATGAGAATATAGTCATCTGTGAATGGGCCACCCCTAATATAAAGGGCTAAATAATTTAGTTTGATGAGGTAT
>DTSF01000130.1 GCA_012965485.1 Dehalococcoidia bacterium | reverse complement strand
ATTTCATGGTGATTTTCACCCCACGGGATATGTCCACTAAGAGCTGTTGCCAAAGGGGCTAACGAACGGACCACTTGATAGGCATATCCCCTCACGAAATCTCGGGTAGGATCTGTTTCGTAAAACTCGGAACACATTATATTCAAGGGGGTCGGTCCTTTATGTCCTTCCAAATCTTCCTCAAATAGGCCGGTGACTATCGAATAAGGATGGAACATCAAGTTTTTTCCTACGAGACCACTTGAATTGGCCAGGCCATTAGGAAATCTAGACGATGCTGAATTTAATAGAATTCTAGGTGTTCCAACACCATTTGAGGCTAGTACGATGATTGCAGCATATTGTTCTATCACCTCACCATTACTATCATAATATATGGCACTTTTTGCCTTTCCAGATCGATCAACCGTAATCTCTCTTACACGGGCGTTGGTAACCAATTCGGCGCCCAACTCCAATGCTTTAGGCCAGTAGGTAACATCTGTACTCGATTTAGCTTTTATCGAACATCCGAGGTCACAAGGTCCGCAGTTGTTGCAACCTGGCCGACCGTCATATTCGACCGTATTTATTGCTGAATCTGAAGGCCACCAGTGCCAGTCCAATTCGTCGAATCCGGAAGCGATTTTATCCCCCAATTTTCCTAAGCCCACTGGAGGTGTCTGGCGAGGCGATTTTGGAGGATAGGCAGTATCTCCATTGAGTCCCGCAACCCCCATCATTTTGTCATTCAATTCAAAGTACGGTTCAAGATCAAAATATGACAGCGGCCAATCGTCCGCAACATTATCCAATGTTTTAACTCGGAAATCAGATGGTTTTAATCTAGGAAAGTGGGCAGACCAGTGGATAGTACTACCTCCGACAGCGTTGTACATCAAGGGGGCTATCGGGCTTTCCGTATCATTGATTGGGTAGTCTACATCGAGGGATCTAATATTAGGATTTGGATTAAAGTCCGTTTGCCTGTGTATTTCCCAATCGGGACTGGATGTTGAATAGTCAGTTGAGGGGTTTAGCCAGTCACCTTGTTCTAGACACATCACTTTCATTCCCGATTTGGCCAGCTTCCAGGTAAAGGCCGCTCCCGAGGCCCCTGCACCAATAACCAGTACGTCTACTTTCTTTTTGTCAACGCTCAATGAAACTCTCCTTCTCATCACTGTTCGACCGTTTGAGGTATCTCAATCAAACGGATTCTAATATCTCAGTGACGTGTGTTGAAGCCAAAAGTGGGTATATTTGGCCAAAGGTGGAAGTTATCTCGGTAGTTTGTCTAACCATATTTCTGGATTTATTGTAAACCTCAATAGATTCCCATTCTTGTATGGTCACAATAATGCCGTGTGGTCCCAAAAATTTCCGGTAAACTTTTACTTCTGGCAGTCCGACTTCAGTAGTCTTTTGACTTACAGTTTTTAGAAGTCCAACCAAACCTCCCGCACCAGGTTTTGGTGTGTATGTTCTCTGTACGATCAGCATATTTGCTCCTTTATTTTTGACGCATTAATATTTTCGGAGATTATTTGCAGCCTATTATAAGTTTTTAGCAAATTGAATTATCATTTGCGAACCACTATATATTTAGAAAAAAAATTAGGTACATACTCATAGTGTCTGCCCTTACCGAAAAAGAGGTATTAGAAATTTTCTCTGAAGGTGGGAGTCTTGCGGGAAAAAATTTAACCGGATTGAACTTACATAGATCAGTGTTAAGCGGTGTTGATTTGTCTGGTGCTGATATTCGCGGTATTAATTTCAGGGGCGCCAATTTAAGTGGATCTAATCTGTCAAATGTGAAATCTTCAGAAGGTATTCTCGCGGAGGCCAACCTCAGGGGCTCTGATTTAAGTGGATCAGATCTCAGTGATACTTACCTGATGGAAGCCCGTTTATATGCGGCGGATTTATCTCACTGTGATTTAACAGGTTCCAATATGAGCGGAGCCTTTATGACAGGAGGTGTAAACCTTTGTAATGCATCTTTGGTCAGCGCTAATCTAAGGGGAGCTGATTTATCCGGCGCAATAATTCGAAGGGCCGACCTGACTATGGCCACACTTAGGGGTGTGAAGTTGATAGGTGCTGATGCTAGTTTCTCTGATTTCACGTCAGCGGCCTTGAATGGAGCTGATATGACTAGGACAAATCTCTCCGGTGCCAAATTAGTTAATGCTGTTTTAAATTCATCCAAGTTAGAATATGCTCGATTGGATAACGCGAACCTGACTCAAGCTAGTTTGAGAAGATGCATGCTCAGAGGGGCTAGTCTGCAAATGGCGAAGCTTTCCAAAACCAACCTGGGTTTCACTGATTTTCAGGAGGCCGATCTTACCTTGGCTGATCTTAGCGAGTCGAACCTTAGAGGTGCGATTTTTCTAGGTGCCAATTTGAAATGGACTGACTTAAGCCTTACTGAATTTGATAATGCCAATTGAAATATCAGTTTATCCAAATACTTTTCTAAGGATTAGCATTCCGGTTTCTAAAATGCTTTAAATGGAGATAGTTGTGAGCAGCACACCAACGATAAAGAAAAGACAACTTACTAGGTACAGATTTCCGTTTGCTGATGTTGGACACGATTCAGCTTTCGCTATGGGTCCTTTCTACGAACCTGGCAGTAAAGGGTTTCGATCTGTTTTGGGTACCCAGATTCACACAGAAGATAGATTGGTATAGTTAATTTTCAACTATTGTTACTGATTTCATAGTCTCTCCTGGAATTGTTGCCGTCCCAGGGTCTCGTTCCTTTATTGAATTTACCGCGTCTATGCCGTCTGAAACTCGTCCAAACACACTATGATGACCATCAAGATGGGGTGTGGGAGCGGAGGTTATGAAAAATTGGCTTCCATTGGTTCCCATTCCATTAACAACTCCACGGTTAGCCATTGACAATATTCCAGCGGAATCATGTTTTGCATCATCGTGAAACTCGTCGTCAAAGTTATAACCTGGTCCTCCAGACCCAGTTCCAGTTGGATCTCCCGATTGAGCCATAAATCCAGGTATTACTCTGTGAAATGTAATCCCATCATAATAACCGTCTCTTGCCAGAAACACGAAATTGTTAACGGTTTTTGGAGCCTCTTTAGACAATAGGTCGATGGTGATTTTATTCCCCTGGGCCATTTCAATAACTGCCTTGTAAGTTTTTTCTGGATCCAGATTGAATTCGGGAGGCTGACCGTAGGTTTTAATACTCATTATGTGCCTTTATAATTTCATTCTTTAAATTGTGCCGGTAGATTCGAACTTGTCGATTATATCCCTAATTTCTGCAGGGACATCACGAGATTTTCCCAATTCAGAATCGATATTCACCGAAACGGATCCACCAGAGCAGAGTAATTCGTCTGTGCCACCTCTGTAAATTTCTGATCTCGTGTCAATACTTGTCCTACCAATTTTCTCCACCCTCCAAAATATATCTATAAGTTCATCAATTCTTGCTGGGCTCTTGTACTCTAAAGTTACCTTCACAGCGGCCAAGTCAAAAACTTTTCGGCCACTT
>DTSF01000129.1 GCA_012965485.1 Dehalococcoidia bacterium | reverse complement strand
TAGGCTGATTGAATCTCTTCAGAACGACTGGGCAAGGTTTTCAACTCACCTAATTCCTTTTTCCAGCGTATTTCTTGGACCAACATCAGGTCTATTTCTTTTTCTGACGCTTCAATTTGGTCAGACATTGTTTTTTTATTGGATATTTCAACTAATAAGGTTTGACGGGTTAGGTTAAAGTCTTCCAATTTTCTACTAAGACTTTGTTCTTCTGATAATAGATTTTGGGACTCTTTTTCATACGTTTCCAATCTTTCAAGGAGTAATTCCTTTTTTTGAACAGCTGAAGATTTGTTCTCTGCCATAGATTGTTGTACTGCAACATCATTTTGCAGTTGGCGGGAATGTTGTTTCGATGCTGATTCCAAACGTTCATAATATGAGAGGTCGAGTAAGTCGGCTAAAATCTTTTTCCTATCGGTTGGTCTAGAGGATGTGAAGCGATTGGAATCCCCTTGTTTTAGATAAGAGGTGTTTATGAAAGTTTCATAATCCATATTGAGTAAGCCGACTATTTTTCCCTCAGTTTCTCTTATGGTATTTTCCATCAGAGAGGTTGCGCTATCACCTATGATAATGGAGAGGTTTAGTTCTGATTTTCCTGATGAGGCACCTCTACCTTTTGTATAGGTGCGAGTAACCCTGTACCTGCTTTCGCCCGCAAAAAAATCTAGTTCTACAAACATACTGTTTCGAGCGATATTGACCAGTTCATCCTGGGTTTTTGCTCTTGATTTTCCCCATATCGCCCATGTTATTGCGTCAAGTAAAGCGGTTTTACCATAACCGTTATCACCGGAAATACAGGCGATATGGACCGGCTCAAGATTTAGGGAAGGAACATTTTCCCCATAACACATAAAATTTTCGACAGTTAACAACAATGGGATCATATCTAATCCGTCGGCCTGTAAACTACGTTAGTCTATATCTACCTCTGTTCCATTTAGGGTGCAGACACTTTTTAGTGGTACTGCGGTTTTCACGAGACTTTCGGCGAAACAACCTTTTTTTGCTAGTTGGATAACTTCAATTAAGTCCTCTGCCGGATGGTCGGACTCAACATCGAAAAAGCTTCTAACTTCAGTTACTCCGTTTTCGACTGTGTTATCGGCTACTGAACCTTTTAAATAGTAATCCATTTCAACATGGACCTTCGCTGACCGTATTCCTACCTCTTTCATCGAAGCGTACCGCTTCAAATTAGTTAATAGTCAAAACCCTATCCCCCCGACTATGTATGTGAGTGGAGAAGGGTAGTTGTCATCCCCTCCCAATCGGGGCGGTTCATCAGAATAAAAGGTAAATTTATCCCTTGTACCCATATGAAGCATTTTTTCAAGGTGTTCGCATTCGACAGACACTGTCGATTTGAAAACATGTAAGGGTAGTTCGGACCCGATTGTAGATTGTGGTATGTCACTTGGCATTGCGGGATTTTCCTTGGGGTGTACGAATATATTCCGGCATTGATTTGACGTTATAATTTGGACCTTCTGAAGTTAGGCTTTCGGCGGCAGCTGTTGCCGTGTCAATCGAAGTAAAACAAGGTATTCTTTTCTCCACTGCTGCCCTTCTGATGTGGAAGCCGTCTTGTACAGCACTTCCATTACCGGTAATTGTATTAACCACGGCATTTACTGTTCCGTTGACGATTATATCTACCACATTAGGATGTCCTTCATTGAGTCGTTTTGGTATTGCAACCACCTTTTTACCCAATTCGCTGATAAGAGAGGCAGTACCTTCTGTCGCGAATAAATCATATCCTGCGTCAACCAGATTCTGAATTAGCCGGCCTGACTGTTTTTTGTCCTCATCAGAGATGCTTAGAAGTATAGAGCCTTTTTCAGGAAGTCTTAAATTGGCAGCAATCAAAGCCTTGCTTATCGCCGATTCAAAGTCATGATCTATCCCCATTACCTCCCCTGTCGATTTCATTTCGGGCCCTAGGTATGTATCTACTCCCGTTAACTTAGACATCGAGAATACTGGGGCTTTTACCCCGACTATTTCTTGGGCTGAAAATAGGCCTGTCCCATATCCCATATCCGTTAGCTTCTTGCCTAACATCGCCTTTACGGCCAGGTTTACCATGGGGACTCCTGTCACTTTGGATATGAATGGTATGGTCCTGCTTGACCGAGGATTGACTTCAATGACAAATATTTCAGTTTTTTCGTATTCAGAAGTACCTTCCGTTATGGATCCCGGGCTTCTGTAAGTGTTGCCGCCGACAATAACGTACTGAATGTTCATAAGTCCCTTTATATTTAAAGATTTACCGATTCGAGTTGTGTAGTCAGTAATTGTGGCTATCTCCTGCTTTGTTAGCGTCAGGCCAGGATAAATTGCCATTGAGTCACCACTATGGACTCCAGCTCTTTCTACATGTTCCATTATCCCGGGAATCAAGACTGATTCTCCGTCGCATACGGCATCTACCTCCACTTCCTTGCCGACGAAATATTTGTCAATTAAAACTTTTCTTCCTTCGCCAGCCTCCAAAGCATCGTTCATATAGCGTTGCAATTCCTCTGGGGTTTGGACAATTTCCATCGCTCTGCCCCCCAAAACATAGCTAGGTCGAACCAGGACCGGATATTTTATTTCGTTTGCTACTTGAAGGGCTTCTTCAATGTTAGATACTGATCCCCCAGGTGGGGTTGGTATATTTATTCCGCGTAAGAATTCTTCAAATAGATGCCGGTCAGAAGCGACATTGATAGTGTGCGCAGTAGAGCCTAATATAGGCATAGATTCCCTATCCAGATTTTGAGAGAGATTTATTGCTGTTTGCCCTCCAAACTGAACAATTGAGGGTGGATTATCACCTTGTTCTGGATCGTTGGCTAATCTTTCATTGTCGATTATGTCAAATATCGATTCCTCATCGAGAGGTCCAAAATACAATCTATCACTGGTATCAAAATCTGTCGACACTGTTTCTGGATTGGAGTTCACGAGTATACTTTTCACCCCTTCTTCTTGAAGGGCCCACGCTGCATGCACAGAACAATAGTCAAACTCAATTCCTTGTCCGATCCTTATAGGTCCACTGCCAAGTACCAAAGCTTTTTTGCCATGAAGTGGTTCCGCTTCATTTTCGGTTTCATATGTGCTGTAAAAATATGGAGTTTGGGCTTCGAACTCGGCTGCACAGGTGTCTACCATTTTGTATACCGGTGTAATATTGAGTTTTTTGCGTAATTTTCGAATATCTTTGGCGGATTGATTCACTAACTCCCCAATTCGTTGATCCGTGAATCCTAATCTTTTTGCTTTACGTAATAAGTCGTAGAAAAGATTATTGGATTCTATGGTCTTTTCCATGGCGATAATTCTGGAAAACGATCGTGTAAACCAAGGGTCTATTCCTGTCCGTCTGGAAAGCTCGTCAGCACTTACGTTTCTTCTAAGGGCTGCTAGTAGGGCCCATAATCTTTGGTCATTTGGATAGATGGGTAATTTATTCAATACCGATTCTTCATCGGAAAACCATAAAGGGTCTTCCCAGGTTATTG
>DTSF01000128.1 GCA_012965485.1 Dehalococcoidia bacterium | reverse complement strand
ATGTAGCTCACCTAATTCTCAAAAAGGGAGAAAGGAACAGGGTTGAAGAGGAAGAACTTGTGAGTTCACTAATCGTGCAATACATAGAAGAAAAACTACTAGATAACAGTACATTAAGTGTGGAATTAAACGAGTTGGAATCTGTTTCTATTGATGAGACGGAATTCTCTTCTGATCTTGATTCGTTGATGGGTGGGCATATTGGTTCTATAACTTCCGCTGGGTCTGATTTAGTGGGATTAGATAAAAGTTTTGAAGGTGGAATATTGTCTGGGTCGTTTAATCCAATACACCAAGGGCACATAGAGCTATCAAAACTTGCATCTGGTATTTTAGGAGTTCCTGTAGCCTTCGAAATATCTGTCACCAATGTGGATAAGTCTCCACTTCAACCGGGCGAGATTAAGAACAGGGTATCCCAATTTGAGAAGTCAGAGACAGTGATTCTAACTTGCGCGCCGTTGTTTGCCGAAAAATCCACTATATTCAAAAATTCGACTTTCATTATTGGAGGCGATACGGCTCTACGAGTGATGGACCCCAAATACTATGACAATAATGTCCAAAATATGTACACATCCTTGCAGAAGATAAAGGATAATAAATGCAATTTTCTAGTGGCTGGGCGTCTCCAAAATAGCGGATTTAATACTGTATTTGACGTGGTGATACCAGAAGCATTTACTTCCATGTTTAACGGTATACCCGAATCACAGTTCAGAATGGATTTGTCTTCAACAGAACTTCGCAAAAACAGAACTAGGTTATAAAGAAATGAGCTATAAAGACTTGAGAGAATTCATCAGTTTTTTGGATTCTAAAAATCAAGTTCAATATATTGATGCTCCTGTAAGCAGAGATTTAGAAATAAGCGAAATAACCGATAGGGCAGTCAAATCGGGGGGCCCTGTCCTGTACTTCCGTAATGTAGAAGGATTCACGATACCTGTTGTAACAAACCTATTTGGTACACACCAACGAATGGCTTGGGCTTTGGGGGTAGAAAATACCGATGATTTAACTCAGAAAGTCCGTGATATTCTGGGAATCGTGAAAACGGCTCCGGAGTCAATGTTAGACAAACTGAAAGCCCTCAAAGACATGGCAAACCTGGCCCGGACGCAGCCCAAAAGAATTTCATCCGCTCCCTGTCAGGAAATAGTAAAGATAGGGCAAGATGCCGATTTAAATTACTTGCCTCACCTGACCTGCTGGCCTATGGACGGTGGCAGATATATAACCCTACCACTGGTAATTTCTAAAGAACCTAGCTCAGGAAAAAGAAATGTTGGTATCTACCGTATGCAAATTTATGATTCTCACACTGCGGGCATGCATTGGCAATCACATAAAGTTGGAGCAAGCCACTACAGGTCGGGCGAACAGCAGAAGTTACCAAAGATGGAGGTTGCCATTGCGTTGGGTTCCGACCCTGTTACTATCTGGACAGGAGCTCTTCCGTTACCTCCTGACATGGACGAGATCGCGGTATCAGGAGTATTAAGAAACTCATCAGTCGAAATGATCAAATGTAAAACAGTTGATCTGGAGGTACCCGCCCATTCAGAAGCGGTGTTGGAAGGTTACGTAATCCCTGGAGAATTGAAAGAAGAGGGCCCATTCGGTGATCACACTGGATACTATTCTCTTGAGGATGATTATCCGGTTTTCCATCTGACTGCTTTAACACATAGGAGACAGCCCATATACCCGGCCACCGTAGTAGGAAGGCCACCGTCCGAAGATTTTTTTATGGGAAAAGCTGTGGAGAGACTAATGCTCCCTGCACTCCAATTAACTTTGCCAGAGGTGGTGGATATTAATATGCCAGCAGAAGGTGTTTTCCACAATTTGGTTATCGTTTCGATGAAAAAAGAATATCCAGGGCACACGAGAAAAGTCATGAATGCGATTTGGGGATTGGGATTGATGATGTTGGCAAAGGGGATAATAATTGTAGACGACACAGTTAACGTCCAGGACCTATCTGAAGTTGCCTGGCGGGTTACTAGCAATATTAATCCAGATACAGACCTAGTTATCACCGAAGGACCTGTTGATGACTTAGATCATGCAAGCCCAACCCCGAAATATGGTAGTAAGCTTGGAATCGATGCTACTAAAAAGACAGCCCTTGATGGAAGGGAAAGAATTTGGCCTCCGGATATAATAATGTCAGAGGAGATAAAATTATTAGTCACTAGTCGCTGGTCAGAATACGGTTTTTGATACTCATGCTCTTTAACAGTATCTGGCCAAAAGTGCCCAATTTCTTTGATGCAATAAAGTTCCGAGAATCAATTTTTTCACTTCCTTTTGCCTACATAGGAATGCTCCTCGCGATTCAGGGTATACCAGATTTTGAAAGATTTTTTTGGATAACTCTAGCAATGGTGTCAGCTCGAACCGTGGGTATGATTGCCAATAGAATTATAGACAGACACATAGACTCAAGAAACCCGCGGTCGTTGCAAAGACACCTTCCAAGAGGGGTCCTTTCTGTTACCGATTTGTTAGTCCCTGGCATAATTTCGTCCCTCATTTTCATGTTATGCGCTTACATGCTCAACACCTTAGCTCTAATTCTGGCCCCACTCGCCCTCATATACCTTGTGGCATATCCGTTTACCAAGAGATTTACTTGGTTGGCTAATCTGCTTCTTGGGTGGGCTCTCGCCATAGCCCCTTCAGCAGCTTGGATCGGGATGGTGGGCAAACTAGAATGGCAGCCTGTTTTGCTTTCTACTTCGGTGGCTCTTTGGGCTGGCAGTTTCGACATTATCTACCATACGCAAGATGTTTCTTTTCAGAAAAAAGAGAAATTACATTCAGTCGCATCTCGTTTTGGAATCACTAAAGCCTTTAAAATTGCACGGGGCATGGATGTATTGGCTGTGTTGTGTCTAATCATACTAGGTGTATGGATGGAACTAGGATTATTTTATTATGGTGGTTGCGGATTAACCTCAATTTTCCTTGTCTACAAATATCGACTAGTAACACCTAGCGATCTATCGAGAATGGGGATGAGCTTCATGAGAATCAACGCTTTTGTATCTTGTTCCATGTTGTTAGGTACAATTACATCACTAATGGTGTGAAAATGAAAAACCCGGGGTCACGAATTGTAGTAGGTATATCTGGCGCTAGTGGATCCCTTTTAGCTGCCAAAACTGTCGACGCCTTGCTAAACAAAAATGTAGGTGTATCACTGGTCGCGTCAAACCCGGCACGAATCGTATGGCAGCACGAGATGAGTATGTCCTATGGGGAAAATGTGGAAGAATGGTCATACCATAATAATTTTGAGCATTTTGCGATCGGGGATTTTAAGGCACCTATAGCGAGTGGAACTTACCCAACTGCTGGAATGGCAATAGTCCCATCGAGTATGGCAACAATTTCTGCAGTAGCAAAAGGTCTATCAGATAATTTAATAAGAAGAGCTGCCGACGTTTGTCTAAAGGAGAGAAGACCTTTAGTAATGGTTCCACGAGAGTCTCCACTTAATGCGATACATCTGGATAACATGAAATACCTAGCCAC
>DTSF01000127.1 GCA_012965485.1 Dehalococcoidia bacterium | reverse complement strand
CGCGAGACTGATACAGCACCGGCTGTGTTGGGGGAAGGGGATTTTCGTTACCAAGTTTCGGGACAAAATTGGGGTACCCTACCTGAAGGGTGGGTGTATAAAGAAGCTACAGCAGTAGATGTCGATTCCAAAGACAGGGTGTATGTTTTCAATCGAGGGACCACACCAATGATTGTATTCGACCCAGAGGGAAACGTCATCGATACGTGGGGAGATGGTGTATTTTCAAATCCTCACGGCGTCACACTCGGGCCTGACGATGAAGTGTACTGTGTAGATAACGTAGACCATACCGTCAGGAAATTTACATCCGATGGAAAATTACTTTTGACTGTCGGAACTCCAGGCAAATCGGCAGCGCCTATGAGCGGAATACCTTTCGCCAGACCTACCCATGTTGCCATCGAGCCCAACACAGGTAATTTCTATGTAGCAGATGGGTATACCAATGCTAGTGTTCATAAATTCGCACCTGACGGTAAATTATTGTTTTCATGGGGGGAATCGGGAACTAATCCTGGGCAGTTCAATATTGTCCACGGGGTCAATGTAGATTCAAATGGATGGGTTTATATAGCTGATAGGGAAAATCACCGAATCCAAGTGTTTGATAGCAATGGGAATTTTGAGACCCAGTGGATAAATTTATCGCGAGTCGCGATAACCACCATCGATTCTGGGAGTGGTGAAGAGTTAATGTATGTTGGTGAATATTTTGCAGGTATCGGATCCAATGACATGGGCACAGACCTAGGACCGAGAGTATCCGTTCTTAATTTGAAGGGTGAGGTTCTTGCTCGGATCGGAAGGCAGAGCTACGGTGAGCAAAGCGGCAGATTTTTCTCACCACATGGTATTGCAGTTGACTCCAAGGGTGATATATATGTTGCCGAAGTTTCATGGAGTGATTACGGCAGTAGCATGGAGCCGCCAAAAGAATTACGATCAATGCAAAAACTAGTCAAAATTTGATTTTGTCATCCGGGTCCTAAATAACCGGACCCGGATTGCCCCTGATAGCGCTTAATTATTTTCTAAGACAGCCTGGCCTGCTTCCAAAGTTTTTACAATATCATCCACATCAAAAACACATCCTCCCCATGTTCCTCCGGAAGCGGATTGCAGGGCAGCCCAAAGTCTTGTATCTTCCGGCAATTTAGGATGCGGTGACAAATCCCGGGGAATCGGTCTTTTAGAAAGTTCTTTATCGCCCCAACCGGACCCCATATAAGCACCTAATTCACCAACGAGATTTATACTCCCAATTAGGTTAATACGGTCAATTATAATCTCGATTTGATCCCCATCTTTCAATTTGGCGATCGGACCATCTGCCAAAGCTTCCGGTCCCACGTGTCCTATACAAGCGCCGGTAGACACCCCGGAAAATCTGGCATCTGTTATCAAGGCAACATGTTTACCGTAGGAAAGATGTTTTAATGCGGCGGTGATTTGATAGAGTTCTTCCATACCGGTACCTTGGGGTCCTGCGCATTTTACAACCATAATATCTCCGGCCTGGATTTTCGATTTATCATCAGTGCTTTTGATTGCCCTTATGGCCTCATTTTCAGAAGAGAAAACCCTGGCAGGTCCAGTATTTCTGTATATCCCGTCTTTATCCACCACCGATGGGTCTATTGCCGTGCTTTTGATTACGGAACCCTGAGGGGCAATGTTCCCCATTGGAAATGTAACAGTGCTTGTTAAGCCTCTTTTTTTTGCATCCTCAGGCGTCATGATCACATGATCCGGATTTACAGAATTGATTTCTGACAGCCTTTTTCGGACATCATGTCTCCTCTCAGAATCTTCCCACCAATCTAGGTTTTCGCCTAAAGTTTGGCCTGTTACTGTTTGGACATTAGTATCCAATAGGCCCATGGCGCGAAGACGCAACATCACCTCTGGCACTCCACCCGCAGTATAAAGTTCCGAGGTTGGAAACCCTACTGGTCCATTAGGGAGAACATCAACTATTCTAGGAGTGTTTTTATTTACCACGTTCCAATCATCCACCGTCATCCTGGTCCTACCCGCCGCATGAGCTATTGCGGGAAGATGCAGCAAAAGGTTTGTGGACCCTCCGCAAGCGGCATGTACAACCATGGCATTCCTAAGGGCGGCGTCAGTGATAATGTCAGAGGACAATGTGTTTTCAGATTCCATGAGCAGCAATGCTCTTGCGCTACGTTGGGCCACATTTTTCCAAGCAGGTGTACCCGACGGACATAAAGCACTATGGGTAATAGCTAGTCCCAATGATTCAGCTATAACTTGTGATGTTCCCGCTGTACCAAGAAAGTGGCATCCCCCTCCAGGTGAAGCGCAAGCCTTACAGCCAACGTCCTGAGCATAGTCCAATGTCACTTCCCCTTGAGCAAACCTTGCCCCAATGGACTGGATCATTCCAGTATCTTCTCCTTCACGGACAGCCAAGGTCGAACCTCCCGGGACCACAACCACTGGCGAATCCCTAAGTCCCGCCAACGCCATCATCATTGCTGGAAGCCCTTTGTCGCAAGATGCAATCCCTAAAATACCTTTGGCCGTTGGCAAGGATCGAGCCTGCCTCCTAAAAACCTGCGCCGCGTCATTCCTGTATGGAAGTGAATCCATCATCCCCGTGGTACCCTGCGTGCGTCCGTCACATGGGTCCGAGCACATGAGGGAAAATGGGATTGTCTTGGCAAGTTTAAATTCCCGAGCCGCAGCTTCGACCTGCAATGCTAATTCAAAGTGGCCGGTGTGAAGGCCAAGGGCAATTGGTGAGCCATCTTGATCTCTTAGTCCCCCTGAAGTCGACAAAATCAAAAAATGTTTTCTCAACAATTCGGCCGGGTTCCAGCCCATCCCAGCATTTTGGCTCATACCGAAATGAAACCCACTTGATTCATTAACAAGAATATCTTCTGTAAAGGGTAAAGTTCCAGAAGGACCATCAGAATGAGTATCGAAAGCCCAGGTGGAATCCTTTGGATCTATAACGTCACCAATACTAAAAGCTGTCTGATTGTCCATTTGAATCCCTCCGTAAGATTAGTTTGCGCCAATAGTGTACCAATTCGGCTATTATTGATTAAATGCACAACTAGAGGTGTTAAATAGTTGGAAACTCCAAAGCATATCGTCGGTGTTCAACGTGGCTGGAATTTAATGTCTGTCAATTACCAGGCTGAAAGCGATATATCACTGGATGAGGTGCATTATGCCCCTTTATCATATGGGGAAAATTCCTTGAATTTATTAGGGGATGTGACTGGTAAACATTTTGTGGAACTTGGTAGCGGTGGTTCACAAAACGCGATAGCTTTAGCAAAATTGGGAGCAAAAGTAACTGCCGTGGATTTTTCATCCAGTCAATTAGCATTTGGAGTCTCTGAATCGGTAAAACAAAAGACAACAATAGCTTTTCTTCAAGCCGATATTCAAAATCTAAATTATTTCCAGGATAATACATTTGACAGTGTGATTTCAGTTTTTGCCATAGAATTTATAGAACACCTTGATGTTTTTTTGAGTGAATGCAACCGAGTTCTCAAGGAAGGTGG
>DTSF01000126.1 GCA_012965485.1 Dehalococcoidia bacterium | reverse complement strand
GATAAACTTACAGAGATTAATCTACGATAAAAAATTTAAATATGGTGTTTGATAAAAGAACATGAGTACACAGAATCCTAAGAATAAGCCTACCGCAACCCAAGCACGCGCTGCCCGTCGAGAAAGAAGACAAAACCGTAGAAAATTTACCAGGGTCTTTATAGGTTTGGCTATTGCAGGTATTGCTCTTTTACTCATATTAGGGCTTATTTTGCCTATGCTTGGTAATTTAGGTAGTTCAGCTGATAAAGTGCCTGAGGGACCAGGAAAGCAGATTGAATCTGACGGTAGGGTTCATGTTGACGAAGGTTCAGAACATCCACCATACAGAACTGTACCAGCTGCATCTGGTTGGCACTATTCCCAGCCACTTGCTCCTGTTTCATGGGGAATACATACAGAATATATTCCAGAGGAGAAACGAATTCATAGCCTTGAACATGGGGGTATTTCCATAGCATATAACTGCGCTCAACCGACCAGTGATGATTGCAAGCAACTGGTCGAGTCATTGACGAGCATAGTCGATCGAGCTAGAGAGGCTAATTTGAAAGTAGTAATGTCCCCATATCCTGGCATGCCTACTAAAATAGCTCTGACGGCATGGACTTTTATCGATGCTTTTGATGAGTTTGATGAGAATCGAATAAAAGACTTCATAAATGCTCATGAAAGTTCACCTAATGCACCAGAGAGGTTTGCCAACTAGACCATGGCCTTTGCCGCAAACATATACGTTAGTTTGAAATCTACGGTTAGTGACCCACAAGGGGCGACTGTTTCAGGAGCCCTGTCTCAATTGGGGTTTGATTCCGTGAAAGATGTCCGTGTCGGAAAATATATAACAATGCACATCGACGAATCTTCAAAAAAAGAGGCCGAGTCGGTTGTTTCTAATATGTGTGAGCAGTTATTGGCCAACACTGTAATAGAGGAATACAGATTCGAGCTTCAGGAGCTGTAATCAATCGCTGATTGTACCTTTTGTGCTAGATATGCCTTCTCCTTGCCGTGGATCAAGTGTAAGGGCGGATTTGAGAGATCTAGCAATGCTTTTGAATGAGGCCTCCGCAATATGGTGGTTGTTTATTCCCGCCATGACTGTAAGGTGAAGGTTGAATCCACCTTCCCTTGAAAAAGTCTCCATAAAATGTCTAATCAGGTCTGAAGGTAAATCCCCGAGGTCACTTTCTGTGAGCGGTGAGTCTATGATTGAATACCCTCTTCCACTGTAGTCTATGACGGTCAATACTAATGCTTCATCCAATGGTACAAACGTGTGACCCATCCTCACTATCCCCTTGCCTTCTCCCACGGCCTCCTTGAAACATCTCCCTAATACAATGGCTGTATCTTCTACGAGGTGATGCCAACCGACATGGGTGTCACCTGAGGCATTTATTTCGAGATCGATTAATCCGTGCCGAGAAATTTGGGCTAACAGATGATCGAACATGCCATTACCGGATTCAATGTTGTAATTACCGGTACCATCCAAGTTTACCTTTACCGATATCTCCGTTTCTCCTGTTTTTCTTTTGATTTCAGAGGTTCTACTCATTTTTATTATCCCGTTACACTATTATCTTCATGGCCTCTATTAATTTGTCAGTGTCTGAGGCAGTACCGATAGCGATCCTGAAGCAATCCCTCAGTCTAGGGGAGTTAAAGTTCCTAACGAATATACCCTTTGCAGCTAATTCAACATATACTCTTTCTGCCTTATTTTTTTCGAATTCGCACATCAAATAGTTGCCATGAGAAGGCCAAGCTTTTACACGTGGTAAGTTATTTATTAGTTCAAACATCCGGTCTCGTTCACTTATTATTTTTTCCACATTGCATAGGAGATAGTTCACGTCTTCGAGTGAGGCTATGAGTGCAGCTTCGGCGGCAATATTGACGTTATACGGAGGTTTTACATCCATGAAGTATTTCGCTAATTTACCGTGCATGATACCGTAACCCACCCTCAGTCCTGCTAACCCTGCCCATTTGCTCATCGTTCTGAGCACAATTAGATTTTCATTTTGTGGAACTAAATGTTGGACAGTTTGCCCCGAAAACTCATAATAGGCTTCGTCAACTACCACTAAAAGTCCGGTGTGGAGTAAATCAGTCACTTGGGACTCAGTGGCTATATTGCCTGTCGGGTTGTTCGGAGAAGTCACAAAAATGACCTTTGTTTTGTCATCTATACTATTCAGAACTGAAGGTACATCTATATCGAATTGCTCATCCCTTTGCACCAGCCTGATTTCACCCCCTGCCACCCTTGCGCAAAAGCTATACATTCCAAAGGTAGGTTCGCAGTCTAGGATTTTGTCTCCTTCCGATATAAACAGCCTGAAAATTAGATCTATTAGTTCGTCGGCCCCTGAACCAACAACAATATTTTCAGACGGCATACCGGTGTAACCCGATAAGGCAAGCCTCATATTTGTTTGATTTGGGTCCGGGTAGATATGAAGCGGGGTTTTGGCGACGGCATCCAAAGCTTTTTGAGAACCGCCATAGGGGTTTTCATTCCCGTTTAGCTTTATGATTTCCGATTCGGGGATACCACTTTTTTTTGCTAAGGTCTCTGGTGCCTCCATGGCTTCATAAGTTTGGATATCCACGAGATGTGGCCGGATAATTTTTTGTATATCAACTATTTCCATATGTAGAGCCTTTATTTGAAAAATTGCAATCAACTACATTATAGGACTAGGTAAGTTCGATTCTTATCTCCGCTGCTTCTGCGTGTCCAGTCAAACCTTCTTCTCTCGCTATCACTGACGCTACATGTCCTAATTTTGAAGAATCATCAGAATCGATAGTAACCACAGGCATAGCCTTGAGAAAGCTTAGTACCCCCAATCCAGAGTTGAAACGGGCCGTGCCTGCGGTAGGCATGACGTGACTTGGGCCGGCTACATAATCTCCCAGTACTTCATGTGATAATTCCCCAACAAAAACCATACCGGCATTTTTTATTGCCGGGACTAACTTCTCTGGGTCACTAGTAGCGATACACACATGTTCAGGGGCGTATGAATTTAATAATTCCAAAGCCTCTTCGAGGTTATTGACTATAGATATAAGACCCTGAGTTTCAATTGATTTGGTAGCTATTTCCGATCGGTCTAATCTGGATAAACGTAAATGAATCTCAGCCTCTACATCCGCGGCAATCTTTGGAGAGGTGGTTATGAGGACCGGGCGCGCTAAGGAATCATGCTCCGCTTGGGCGATTAAGTCAGCGGCACACAATGTCGGGTTTGCGTGTTCATCGGCGATCACCACGGTCTCTGTAGGACCGTATAGGCCATCTATGCCAACATCCCCATAAACAAGTTTTTTGGCCAAAGTTACAAACACGTTACCTGGGCCACATATAAAATCTACTTTTGATACTGATTCGGTACCGTAGGCCAACGCTCCAATGGATTGAGCTCCTCCTAAGCAGTAAACCTGATCCACTTCGGATATATATGCTGCTGCTAGCACGGAGGCATATTCCAAAGGACTTTTAGGCATTGGGCAGGTTATAGCTATTTCCCCAACACCTGCCACTCTGGCCGGTATAGCTGTCATTAGAACTGTAGAAGGATATTTTGCGGTACCACCTGGTATATAGGCAGCCGCTGAATTTACAGGAATATATCTTTGACCATACCCTTCAAGATTATCGTGCCAATCGTTTGGCATAGATCGTGCATGAAAGTTTTTTATGCGATTGGCCGAAAACTCTAGCGCTTCCCGGAGATCTGAAGGTATGTGTTTGAAGGCATTTTCAAGGTCTTTTTTACCCATCAATATCTGTTCTAGGTTTTGCCCATCTATCTTTGATGAAAGATCATAAAGGGCTTTATCTCCATCTGTTTTAACCCTATCAAGTATTTCCTTTACGTAATCGAGTAAGTTCATTTTTTCCCCGAATATAGCCTCGGAAAATTGTGAGATGTATTTGGGGTCCCCTTCTAAATCTATTCCCCTATTTTTAGACAGGATACTTATAGATTGCTCAACACCTGTTGCTTTTCTCATAAGGTAAACTCTTTGAGGGCTTTGTCTATATTTTCCAAACTCTGGTTTGAAAATTCCTCTAAAATTCCATTTGGTAGCCTTTGGAGAATATCATTTACACCCCCGGCCGGGTCAGCGATGAAATCCTTTGCAAGCCCTACCACTGGATGCTTTGGATTTCCTTTGGCCATTCTATTGGCCATGAATTCCAGCCTGTCCCATGAGAATTCTCGGTTGAGCAAAGTGGATATCCAATTCCGCCATTTCTCCATCGGCTCTTCCCGCAGGAATTCCACATCTATCTCTTTGTCACATGATTCAACATGTGCCAAATTTTGTTCCAAAGTTTTCCAATAAGATTTGTCCAATTGCATTTGAAGCGCTCGGTCCAAAATAAGACCTTGATTTCTGTCACCAAAAATATTCACGTCTGAAAAAAATGGGCGAAACATTGTTGTAATCCATGTTTCGTCTAAAATCAGATGGGAGGCATATCCAGCCATAAATGACCTAGTATGGCTGTCTTTTTTGCTTAGATTATTAAGTTGAGGGTGCAAGGATTGCATGTTTCGTATCCCATCCCCTACCCTATCAAAATCCAACTGCACAAAGTGATATAAGGACCGATCTTCTTTAGTTATCACTCTAATGTCTGGAACTGTAGACCCTAGAAGATATACATCCAGATTTTTGTTTAAATCGAGATCGTTGTATTTTCCAAGTGATTCAAATGAAAAATGTATATGGGTCGGTAAATTAGGCATATTTATAGATTGATTTTAAACTATTCTTTCTAGAGATTGTGTCGGACATTAATCCCAGTTGATCGACCCTCAAAGTAACCTGTAATTGTCTTTATAAACTGTTTTGCTGTATTAAGTTTATTTATGTTGGATGACAACTCGTTTGTGTTACCGATTAGACAGGCCTCTGAATCAATAATTGTTCCACCTTGTATTGTTTTCAGTTGGTTCTCTTTCATCGTCGTGCCCGTTGAAGTTATATCAGCTATTATGTCAGTAAAGCCCATTTCTGGGGCCAGCTCTAATGTTCCGCTTAAACGGACTAGCGAAAAATAATTTATTCCATGAGATAGTAGGTATTTTTCTGTGAGTCGTGGTGATTTGGTTGCAACTCTCATACTCAACCCTCGTTCTCTGAATTCCACCGCAACTTCGGCAACGTCAGCGATAGAGCTCACATCTGACCACGAATTAGGAATTCCAAGGGTAAGGGAACATTTACCGTATTTTAGCTCTCCTAATATTACAGCCGTTGGTAGATTCTCTTGCCTAAGTTCTAGGTAGCGATCTTCACCCAGTAAACCTACATCTGCACTGCCAGCTTCTACGGTGGCTGTTATGTCAGCGCTTCTAAGTAGCAGGACAGTAACTCCAGATAAATTTGGGATGTGAGCTATATATCTTCTTTTACTTTCCCTCATGACAGATAGGCCAACCTTTTCCATGAATTCCAAAGTTGATTCATACATGGCCCCATCACTGGGAATCACCAGTTTCAGTTCAGTGATTTCTGACATTATTTTTGTTCATCCGCCATGATTATTGAAAGTAGCGAATCCACGTTCACTGCAAAACCTGTGGCTGGTATTTCTCTCGGCCCACCTAAAAGCTTCACTAGGCCATCGTACCTCCCACCCCCTCCCAGCGGAATTGATTTGTTATCTAAAACGTATTCCATATCAAAAATGATACCTGTGTAGTATGTGAATCCTCGTTGCGCGGCGCAATCAACGATGAAATCGACTTCCATGTCAGTTACGTTACCTGACTCTTTTATCACAATCTCAAAATATTCTGCAGCATCTTTGTGAATAGAGTCGGTGGTCGGGTTATTCGAAATGTTGTAGAGATCCCCTGAGAAAGTGCTCAAGAATATGGAAAGTTTTTCCAGTGCTTCCGAATACTTTTCAACTGAGAACGAATGGGATTTTTTTCTGTGGGATCGTTTAGTTATTTGTTCAAGCCTTCGCCTGCCTAGGCTACTCGTCGATATTTCTTCAGTTTTGATATTTGCCGTATCCTGGTGGTTGTCTCCAGGATTTATTAGCCCTATCTGTGAAGCCATTTTGGCCAAATCTGCTATCCCACTCTTATTTTTGGATAGAACCTGCAAATTTGAAAGGGTGAATCCTATTAAAGCTTCACTTAGATCGAAATCTTCAAGTATTGATCTTATGTAACCCATATGGCCTAGTTTTATTGTAACTTTCGCTAAACCAGATTCGGCCAAAGCGAGCAAGCTAAGTTTAAGAATTTCTACATCAGAATCTATACTGGAATCACCGATTATTTCGCAGCCTTGTTGGGTAAATTGTCTCTGATTCAACCCCTGATTGGAATCAGAGTATCTGAAAACAGGCCCTACATATTGCTTTTTAACGGTTTTTTTATGAATGACCTCGTTTGAGACATAGAATCTTATAACTGAAGATGTAAATTCAGGTCTCAGGCTGACACTCATGCCGCCGGGTTCTACGAAAGAATATAACCGACTAGTAAGCTCACCCCCGGACTTCATCGCATAGAGTTCAGTTGATTCTATTATGGGGCAATCAAATATATCGTAGCCATATTTTGTGAGAATAGAGCTTATATTCGCGGTTAAATTTAATTTGGCGTGGTGCGTCTCTGGCGATGAATCTACCATACCAGGGAGGATCGATGTAAAAAGATTTAGATCTTGATTTGCTGAATCCATTGTCCATAAATACTACAATAGGCATGTTAATTTTAGTATGGTGAAATCACAGGTTCATATGGGGCTGTTTAATTAAGAAGGTGATTTTTCGGTTCAAAAAAGAGGAAAGAATATTGGAATCTTGTAGTTGGCAGGAGCAATTTAAGAAGGGTAACGATCTTGCCAATCGTGGGGATCATGTCGAGGCCATAAAATGTTTTCTAGTAACGGTCAAACACAATCCTGAACATTCCAGGGCCTGGAACAATATAGGGGTGTCGAAACTTTGTTTGTCTAAACCAGAAGAGGCTGTCACAGCTTTTAAAAAGGCCTTGAGAATAGATTCAAACTACCGAGACGCATTGCATAACAGGGCCCTAGCTTATTCTGATGTCGGTGAATTAGATTCAGCAATGGATGATTTGAATCGAGCTATCTCACTAGATCCTGAACATTGGGCCTCATACAAACATCGGAGCATACTTAACCAGATGCTTGGGGATTCTGAACAAAGTTTCGAGGATTATATTAAATTTAAAGAGTTGGCTTATGGAAACTAGCCATGTGGTAAAGGTTGGAATCGAGCGATGACACTACCAATACCTATAAAATAGATCGAAAATGGAGGCGGAAATGACAGAGTCACAAAATAGTCCTAGCCCAACAGTTTCTGTTGTGGGGGGAAGCACATCAGATTTTCCACTTTTGCGGCAAGCAACAGAAATTTTAGATCAGCTGTCCATTGAAAATGAGCTTCGTGTAGTTTCCGCTCATAGAACACCTGATTGGCTTTATGAATATGCCGAAACAGCGGAAAACCGTGGGATTAAAGTGATCATTGCCGGTGCGGGAGGGGCGGCTCATTTACCAGGCATGCTTGCGGCAAAAACTATAATTCCGATCATAGGAGTACCAGTGCCGCTGGAAAATTTAAAGGGGATGGATTCTCTTCTATCAATTGTGCAAATGCCTAGAGGTGTTCCTGTTGCTACCGTGGCTATAGGGGGGGCAGAAAATGCAGCTATTCTGGCGGCGGAGATAATAGCCGTTTCCGATTCTCAAGTAAGAGATAAATTAAGGTCCTGGCGGAAAAATCTGACTGACACTGTCCTGAGAAACCCTGAAGCCAAGGATAACTAGGCAATGTCATCAGTTTCGCTAGTTCCTCCAGGTTCGACATTGGGGATGCTGGGCGGGGGCCAATTGGGAGGTTTTTTTACTGAAGCGGCCTTGAGAATGGGTTATAAAGTGGCCGTTTGGGACCCCGATCCGCTGGCTCCCGCCAAGCGGTATGCCACTCACTCAATTGATGCATCTTTTGATGATGAGGAACAAATAAAGATTTTTTCGAATATTGTGGATGCCATTTCTTTTGAATGGGAAAACGTTCCCAACCAGCTCGTATCGAAATTGGAAAATGATAATTTGGTTAAACCGGGAAGCAAAAGTTTAAAACTGGCTCAAAACAGGATTGAAGAAAAAACCTTCTTGTCCTCGAATACATTTCCTGTGACTTCTCACGAATTTGTGTTGAATGTGGAAGAATTCAAGGGTATACAGGTGCCTAAGCCTTGGATCGTGAAGACGGCTACACTGGGCTACGATGGTCATGGCCAGTGGAAAGTTGAAAATGACAACCAAGAGAGCGAATTATTAAAGACAATCCATGGTGAATCTTGGGTTATTGAAGCGGTGGTCGATTATCGCCTTGAGATGTCTGTGATAGTTGTTTCAGATGGTAAGGGAGATTTGATAGCATACCCTCCAACTGAAAATACCCACGAGGGAGGGATACTACGGATGAGTATCTCTCCCCCAAGACTAACAAACGAGATACAAAACAGGGCTGTAGAGCTCGCGAAAGAAGTGATTGAAAGTATAGGTGATGCGGGAGTGTTTTGTGTCGAGATGTTCCTAACCAAAACTGATGAAATACTTGTGAATGAGATAGCTCCCAGGCCACATAATTCAGGCCATCACACCATAGAGGCTTTCAGTATTTCACAATATGAGAATCAGGTAAGAGCCTTGGTGGGATTACCAGTTATAGAACCAGACTTCTTGAATGCTTCGGTTTTACTTAATATTCTGGGCGAAGAAGCGAATATCCTGAACGATTCTGATCATCAATTCGAATTGTATTCCGACAGTTCTGCGAGGTTATATATGTATGGTAAACAATCGGTCCGCCCCAGAAGGAAAATGGGACATGTTATGTTTCTTGGAAATTCAGTAGCATCTCTCATTAGCAAGGCGGAAAATACTGTATTGGCACTTAAAGTTTGAGTGTTTTTCCCATTCTCACAACTATTTCAGACCCTTCACAGTAGAATACAGATTGCGGTTTTTGGTCAGAAAGAAATGAATATCTATCCCCGTAAAGTTTTTCGAAGTCAAATGTAATTGAGTAGTCTTCGACTTTTGAGACTGCCCATTGCGGATGCTCTACTTCGTATTCCACTGTCTTTTTGGAGTTTCTACCAGCGAATCCCCAATAATGTTCTGTTATGTACCCCTCCAAACTATCCTCGGTTGGCATTTTCTCTGGGTTAGACACAAATGCAGAAAATTTACTAGTTAAATCCGACTCTCTTATTTCGTAGCTGAGTGTTTTACTCGAATCTGGCACAGACTCGATAGAGCTATGCATTTCTTTGTTTTGGTAATTTTCACCGTAAAATAATCTAGCTATAGTGCTCACCAACCAACTTGGAACAATTTCTTTTATGAACACGACACCGTTTTTGACCTTTTGATCCTCCGTTCCACGTACGTAGAATCTTAGATTGATTTCGTCAAAATTTCTCCAACCGAAAGTGGGGATTCCTAACATACGAGTGTCGGAAAAACGGAAAGCTACTAGGCTTAAGAATGTGCTGCCGTTCCAAGAATCTAGGCGTGTGCCTGTAGGTACTTGGGAGCTAAGCAAATTAGGGTCTATTTCGTAGTTAGCGAACAATAGATGATTCCATTTACCCCGAAGGAAAACTGGCCTTTTTTTTGTATTTGATTCACTCAAGGAACTTATGCGACTCCTCTGGTGAGGGCATGCGACAGGTATCTCTTCGCCCTAACCATACGTACCGTTTTTTTGCCATTGTGTCATAGGCAAGATTTCGGACGGATGACGGAATCAATTTAAACAGCCTTGCCATCTTAAACAGCCCACCTAAAGCAACCAAAATTTCTATCACCGCATCCGACCTGGTAGATACTTTACCGGCATTGACTACTACTATGCTATCTAGGGCTTTAAGCTCGCTTTCGCTATAGCCCTTCCTGAGTAATACATTTCTACCCGCGTTTGACTGGAGGGAAGTAAAGGTAAAAATATTCTTTCTGTCTCTTTTGATCAGAAAATCAACCCATGCATTACATAGAAGACAATACCCGTCAAAACATATCAAAAAGCTGCCAGATTCCGCTTTTGGATTTTTCACTTTACTGAGCGGTCATTCCGCCGTCTATGACTAATTCTGAACCGGTAACGAAAGAAGACTCATCAGATGCTAAATATATTATTCCGTTGGCAATTTCATCCGCCGTTCCAATCCTACCTAATGGAACCTTATTAAGTCTCAGGGCCAATGCATCTTCATTGGCGAACAAAGGCTTCGTGAGTGGAGTATCTGCATAGCCGGGATGAACAGAGTTCACCCTTATTCCGTCTTTTGCATACTGCATAGCTGTATTTTTTGCTAAAAGTCTCACTGCGCCTTTGGCAGCATGGTATGCAGTAGAACTCTGGCTACCAATCAGGCCATTTATGGAGGATAAGTGAATTATTGAACCTTGTCCTTGTTTGATCATTATTGGAATGACAGCTTGGGTACCTAAGAATGCTCCTTTTGCGTGCACATCCATTTGGGCGTCCCAGATATCTTCGGTGGTTTCTTCCACCCGCTCAACTGATGAGGTACCAGCACAGTTAACTAAAATGTCTAGTTGGTCAAAGGTATGTACTGTAAAGTCTACTGCTGCTTTCCAGTCTGAATCTTTCGTCACGTCCAATTTTATAAATTCAACCTGACCCTTTCCCTCTTTTATTTGGTCTACGGTTTTCTGTCCGTTGGCTGTATCTATGTCAGCAATCACCACTTTTGCCCCTTCCCGGACAAATTTCCATGCGCAGGCTCCACCAAATCCCATTAACTCATTTTTCACACCATTGGCTCCGCCACTTATTAGTGCAACCTTGTTTTTTAGTCGCATATTATTTTTCCCTTTCAGCTTACTTTTGCATAGGTTGATTCTTATTACGAACTAATCATTCAAAGCATAAATGTGGCGCTAGGAAATTCGATATATTATTGGCCATAATTGAATAGCCTTCATTATTTGGATGTAGTTTGTCAGGAAGCAAATTCTCATATTGTCTATCGAATACAGCCAAACCATCTATATAGTGGATATTCACATCTCCCAAACTTTTCAAAATATCAACAGAGTTTTTTATTTCACTTCTCATCATTTGAAGGGTCATGCCTACCTCGTTAGGATTTTCTTCTCTATCTGGCGAATATATTGGGGACATTACTATGACAGGAGTATCCATATGTTTTTCACGCAAAATTTGAACAAAGCCCAAAATACCTGGTTGAAATGTACGTTCATTCAATGAAGATGCCCCATATATGTTTATACCTAGGCAAAGGGAGATTATATCTGAAGGAAGATCGCGGATTGTAAGGGCAACCATTGGGTCTAAATGGCATTGGCCCCCATATCCCATACAGGTTAAATCTAGGTTGTTTTTTCGAGCGACTAATGCTGGCCAGGTCTGACTAGGTGAATCAGCGTCTCTGCATTGTGTAATTGAACTTCCATATGTGATCCATTTTCTATTTTGCTGATCTTCGGATTTGGCTAAAGTGGATTCGTCATCTATCACTAGCCCTTTAATCCTAAATTCCCCAAACTGAGGTAGCCAAATTTGTAAAGTGTTATTGGAGGGCTCGAAATTTTTCAACCTCAGAAAATCTAAATTTGCAGTTTCTATTGTTGAATGGAATACTCCATTGCAAAATACATCGATAGGACTTCTATCAGCCACAGGATCGCAAAGTATTTCAAGATATGAGGTATTGCTTACGAATTCAAGGCAAACTCCGGCTGGCATGGCGGCACGTTCTACAAGCTGCCATGCGAATAGATCCTTTTGAGTGTACGGTATTCTCCACGGCATAACTCCGTCATCGGTGACTTCTTTTGAAACCGTTCCTTTCCACTTTAATCTGGCGTCATCTGGACTTATGCTCTGTCCCATTTATGGCTCCTAGCATTCAATTCATATTCTCATGTCGGGGGCATTTATTAGTGCAAGGGTATATATTTGCCGGGTCTATTTCCAGATATTCGTACCAATTTACAGATAATAACCACAAAAAGACCCCATCTCGCTAGAATTTTTAGTAGCTTTAAATTAAGAAATTACCGGTACCTTTGGACCCCTGATTGTTTACAAGTCTGGGCGGAATACTCGTGGACTGCTTATTAGGTATTTTACTTGCGACATCTTGTCTGTTTATATGGCCTGACCTATTGAATGCTAGGTAGACTAAGGAATATAAGGAGAAGTGGGGGGGCCTAATTGGGTATCTAGCATGTCCTGTGCCATGTTGACGAAGTCACATAATAGAGGCCTCGTATCTCTAGGGTCTATTATGTCAATGCCGTGTGAACTGCTTTCTCCTCCCGTGTCCTCAGCGGTTCTGAATGGAGATGCCATTGCTTGAAGGCGTGCTTCAATATCCAGTCTCTTTTGTTCGGGGTTTTCCGCGGCAGCTATTTCTCTTCGATACGCGGCGT
>DTSF01000125.1:2496-3570 GCA_012965485.1 Dehalococcoidia bacterium | reverse complement strand
CTTAATGCACCTGCCACTGTTGCCCAGATTGCCTCTGCCGATGCAAGCGTTTCCCAGGCAGAGGCGAATTTGGCTCAAGGGAAAAATACCGTAACATCAACAGATGCTGCTCGGCTGATTGCTCGACAATCACTTTGCACAACTGACACGCAGGATGAGGCATCATGGCTATGCCCAAACAATCTGAGAGGTGAACCTTTTCGAGATAATTTAATAGCATCTTTGATCGACATGATTTCGAACAATGTTTTGTCTGAAGAGGCTAACAATTTATTGAATTCTCAGAAGAATTATGAAGCCGCACTTGAGTCTCAAAGGACTTTCGAAAAAAATCTAGAACAGGCTTTGAATAGCAGATCAGCACTGGATGACCCCCCGACTGAAGCTGAACTGCTTCAGGCAACTCGGTCGCTGCAGTCTTCGAAAGAACAGAGATTGGCACTGGACGAAACACCGACTGAAGCCGAACTTCTTCAGGCAACTCGGTCTCTGCACTCTTCGAAAGAACAGAGATTGGCACTGGACGAAACACCGACTGAAGCTGAACTTCTTCAGGCAACTCGGTCTTTGCAATCTTCGAAAGAGCAGAGATTGGCACTGGGAGAAACACCGACTGAAGCTGAACTTCTTCAGGCAACCAGATCACTGAATTCCGCAACTTTTAGTTTGAATACAGCACTACAGAAAAGAAAGGATCTAGTGGAGGGATATTCAGCTTCTCTGCTCATGTTCGGAGATATTCCGGCGTGGCGGGATATGAAAGAAGGCATCGTGCCTGGCGAAGATATAAATCAATTGAAACTTAATTTAATTGCTCTCGGATATGGAACTATTGAAACATTGGGGGCAGATTGGAACTTCAATAAACACACCTCAGCGGCGATCATGAAATTCCAAGCAGATCTGAACATCATATTGTCAGGAGAAATAGTTCTTGGGGAGATTATATTTGCCCCTGGGACATCCTTGGTTAAGTCTTCTTCTACTTTGCAAAGGGTAGGAGAAAAAATGAATGCCGGGATGGAACTATTTTTCCTAACCCCCGTTGAAAAGGTGTCGACCCAAATTGGATCT
>DTSF01000125.1:1803-2486 GCA_012965485.1 Dehalococcoidia bacterium | reverse complement strand
TGACGGTGCCATAAACCTCTCCAGCGAATCTTTACAAATAGTGGAAATCCAAGTAGATGTGGCTGACCGAAATTTACTCAATGAAGGGTCGAAAGTGGAAATTGAATTGCCTGATGAATCGATCGTTATGGGAACGGTACGTCAGGTCGGTAATCTCGCAGTTGTCCCACAGGAGGGGGACCCTTTTTTGGAAGTTTTGATTGGTGTGGAAGGCAGTACAGAATATTTTGAGTGGACAGGGGCAGCGGTAACAATAAATGTAACGAAGGAGTTGGCGAGAGATGTGCTTGCGTCACCGGTAAACGGGTTATTGGCTCTATTGTCTGGGGGATACGCGCTTGAAGTTGTCACCGTGACCGGAACTATCTTAGTGCCAGTCCAAACAGGAATATATGCTGATGGATGGGTTGAGATCAATGGACCTGGATTACAACCTGGAACTGAAATTGTAGTGCCCAATCAGTAAGTGACATATGGTTAATCTCGAAGATAGATCATCAGAATACGCACTGGAATTACAAGAAATAAATAAGGTGTATGAGGGACCCCCAATCGTTAAAGCCTTATCGGATGTATCTTTGACCGTCAATCACGGAGAGTTGCTAGGCATAATTGGGGTTATCACAATCGGGAAGTGCAGATTTATTGAAAGATCTCGACGCTTTAGGGACTAACCTCCTAAC
>DTSF01000125.1:0-1793 GCA_012965485.1 Dehalococcoidia bacterium | reverse complement strand
AGACCACCCTTCTACATATAATGGGCACCCTTTCTACTCCAAGTAGTGGTTCTATATCTATAGATGGTACAAATGTTGTAGGTATGTCTGACAAACAATTATCTGGGGTTAGATCTCGGAAAATAGGGTTTGTCTTCCAGGAATTTTTCTTGTTGCCTGGCTTTTCGGCCTTGGAGAATGTCGCCAATGGTCTGCTGTATTCCGGAATATCCTCTAAAGAAAGGATGGAACGGGCTTTTGAGATGTTGGGAACAGTTGGTCTTGGCGAACGAGGAAGTCATTTGCCCAATGAATTATCCGGTGGAGAGCAGCAGCGCGTGGCTGTGGCTCGAGCGTTGGTACACAAGCCATCATTTGTTTTGGCAGATGAGCCGACGGGAAACCTCGACTCGGAAAATACAGCTTCATTGATGGCCTTGCTTACTACTTTGAATGAAGACGGAACCACTGTGATTTTAATTACCCATGATTTAGAAGTCGCGAAATCAGCTCAACGAAAAATCACTCTTCGTGATGGCCGTGTCGTTTCTGATCTAAGCCGGTGATAAATTAACTTATGAATCACACAACCAACAAGCAATTTACAGACCTTCAGAGTCGGATGGGGCTACTGGACATTCTCAGTGTGGGCAGTTCTGGGCTTAGGACCCGAAGAGTTAGGGCCGCTTTATCTGTTCTTGGTATTACAATCGGAGTAGCAGCATTAGTTGGCATATTGGGGTTATCACAATCGGGAAGTGCAGATTTATTGAAAGATCTCGACGCTTTAGGGACTAACCTCCTAACAGTACAAGCAGGCGATGGTTTCAGATCCCAGCAAGCCAGTTTATCTTCGGATGCGGCAGCCATGATCAATCGGATAACTCCCGTTTATGAGGTTTCGGCTACAACGAAGATTGCAGGAGGAGTTTTCTTGAATGATCTAATTCAAGACGGAAGGACAAAAGGTATCACAATTGTAGCAGCTGATCTCAACTTGCTTCGCACTCAAAGGGGTTCACTGAAATCCGGGGAATTCCTTGATGAAATGACGTCAGAATATCCTTTCGTTGTTCTCGGCTCCGTTGCTGCGGACAGGCTTGGAATCAGGAACACCTCTGGGGACCACAAAATTTGGTTGAAGGAAAAATGGTTCATGGTGATAGGTATTTTGGAACCATTGCCTCTTGCAGCAGATTTGGATAGATCTGCTATCATCGGCTACCCCGCCGCTGATAAGTTTTTGGAGATTGACGAGCCACCAGAGATTATCTACGTTCGCGCTTATCCGGAACATATCCATGACGTGCGTTCTATTATGGCCGCAACGGTTAGCCCCGAAAATCCTGAAGAAGTTCAGGTAGGGCGGGCATCTGATGTTTTGGAAGCTAGGATTGCTGCCTCAGATGCTTTTTTGAATCTTTTTATCGGACTCGGAGCTGTAGCTCTCTTGGTAGGAACGATCGGCATTGCTAACGTTATGGTAATAGCGGTAATTGAACGCCGTAATGAAATAGGTTTACGTCGAGCCTTGGGGGCGACAAAATTTCACATCGCAAGCCAATTTTTAACAGAATCATTGTTGTTATCAATTTTAGGTGGAATTACAGGGGTAATTATGGGTATGTTGGTTACTGTTGGTTACGCGGTTTTCCGAGAATGGTCTATTGTCATTCCTGTCTATGCTATTGCTGGGGGGATATTATGTTCTATTTTGATAGGCGGCATAGCAGGATTTTACCCTGCAATGCGCGCGGCAAACATGTCTCCTACAGAAGCTTTGCGGACCAGATGAAAAGTTACCTTATTATTCG